>NZ_CAXUCH010000258.1:0-5850 GCF_964249325.1 uncultured Mycobacterium sp.
CGACGGCGCCCGGCTGCAGCCGGGCGCCGTCGTCGACGCGGTCGAGTACCCGGTACTGGCCGCCAACCACTTCGTCGAGCACCAGCAGCGCGACGTCCGCTCCAGCAATCACCCCGGTTTCCCGGGTCGCCAGCGACGCGGTCGTTACCGCCTCGGCCGGCACGGTCGCCACCGTCGTGACGTCGGGGCCGTACCGCAGATCCTCGTCGAGCGCGCGAGCGATCGTGACCCGAGCCTCGGCCAGCTCGCAGTCCGAGAGTGGCATCAGCACGCCGCCGCCAGCGCCTCGACGTGAACCGTGGCTTCGTCGTCGGCCAGCCGAACCAGACTGCTGCGGGCCTGCTCGTCGGCGGCGTGCGGGTAGTCGGCGCGCGTATGACAGCCCCGGCTCTCGTCGCGGGCCAACGCGGCGGCGGCGACGGCTCGAGCGGTCAGAGTCAACGCCATGTCTTCGACGTCGGCGCGCTGCGCCGCGCGGCGGAGGGCCGCCGCGGACAGCGTGTCGATCAACCGGCGCCGCCCGCCGGCATTGCGGACCCCTGACGCATCGCGGGTCATCGCCCGCTGCAGCTCGCCACGTACCAGCGCCCGGTCATCAACCGGCGCATTCAATCTCGCGTGCGAACTCCCGACAGCCGCTGCGTGGGCGGCGGCCCCTCGTCCGGCGCGCCCGCCGACAACCAGGCCCTCCAGCAGGCTGTTGGACGCCAACCTGTTGGCGCCGTGCATCCCGGTCCTGGCCACCTCCCCCGCGGCGAACAGCCCGGGCAACTCGGTGCTTCCGTCGACATCGGTGACCACGCCGCCGCAGCTGTAATGCGCGCCCGGAACGACCGGAATTGGTTCCCGCACCGGGTCGATGCCCGCCGCGTGGCAGGCGGCGGTGACGGTCGGGAAGCGGGACTTGAAGTCTGCGATCCCGCGGGCATCCAGATAGACACACGAATCACCGGTTGCCTTCAGTCGAGCGTCGATGGCGGCCGCCACCACGTCCCGGGGTGCCAGATCGCCCATCGGATGCACGCCAGCCATCACCGAATCACCCTGAGCATCAACCAATGTGGCGCCTTCGCCGCGGATGGCCTCGGTGACCAGCGGACGCCGCCCTCCGGTATGCCCGTCGAACAGCATGGTGGGGTGGAACTGGATGAACTCGACATCGCTGACCGCGACACCTGCCCACAGCGCCAGTGCAATGCCGTCGCCGGTGGAGCCATCGGGATTGGTGGTCGCGCTGTAGAGATGCCCGAGCCCGCCGGTAGCCAAGATCACCGACGGCGCATGCACGACGCCGAGTCCGTCGACATTGAGCACCGATACCCCGGTCACCGCGGCGTCGTCGTGCAACACCCGCACGGCCGTGTGGTCGGCGCGGATATCCAAAGCGGCAGCGGCATTGTCGAGCACACGCTGAACCTCGGCCCCGGTGGCGTCACCGCCGGCGTGCACCACTCGGCGCCGCGAGTGCCCACCTTCTCTGGTCACCGCCCACCTGCCGGAGAGGGCTTTGTCGAATTGCGCTCCGCTAGTTGCCAATTCGGCCACCGCGCGATAGCCGTCAGCGACGATGGAACGCACCGCCTCGGGATCGCACAGACCCCCGCCCGCAGCGAGAGTGTCAGCGACGTGAGCGTCCACCGAGTCGGCGCTGTCGGGCAGCACCACCGCGATTCCGCCTTGGGCGTAGTGGGTGGCGGTCATCGCGCTGTTCTGGTGCGCCTTGCTCAGCACCATCACGCGGCGGCCCGCGCGATGGGCGGCCAGCGCGGCAGCCAGTCCACCGACTCCGGTGCCGATGACGACGACGTCGGCCGACTGCTGCCAAGCCGGAGTCGTGGTCATTCGCCGCCGCCGGGTTGGCCGATCTCGCTCTTCCGCTGCTCGTTGCGCCTCGCCAGCCGTGACGTGGCGGGTTCGACGTCTACGTCGTCGGCGCCGTCGACCAGGCAGCGCAACAGCGCCGCGGGGGTGATGATCTTCATGTACCTGCACGACGCGCGGTCGTTGACAGCCTGGAAGTCGACATCGGGCGCAGCCCGCCGCAGCTGATACAGCATGCCGACCTCGGTAGCGACCAGCACCTGACGGGCAGGGGTGACGCGGGCGGCGTCCAGCATGCCGCCGGTGGACAAGATCTTCACCCGGTCCGCCGGGAACGCGCCCTCGCCGGCGAGATACAAAGCGGACGTGGCGCAACCACATTCGGGGTGAACGAACAGTTCGGCGTCGGGATGGCTGCGGGCCTGGCCGGCAAGCTCGTCGCCGTTGATGCCGGCGTGTACGTGGCATTCGCCGGCCCACACGTGCAGGTTCGAGCGGCCGGTCATGCGGCGCACATGCGCGCCGAGGAATTGGTCAGGGCAGAACAACACTTCGCGGTCCGCATCGATGGAGTTCACCACGTCGACAGCATTCGACGAGGTGCAGCAGATGTCGGTGAGCGCCTTCACCGCGGCGGTGGTGTTGACGTAGGACACCACCACAGCGCCGGGGTGCTCGTCCTTCCAGGCCTGTAGTTCCTCCGGGGTGATCGAGTCGGCCAGCGAACAGCCGGCCCGCTGATCGGGAATCAGCACCGTCTTGTGCGGGCTCAGGATTTTGGCGGTCTCGGCCATGAAGTGCACGCCACAGAAGACGATGGTGTCTTCAGCCGCGTCGGCCGCCACCCGCGACAGCGCCAGCGAGTCACCCACGTGGTCAGCGACGTCCTGGATGGCCGGCAGCTGGTAGTTGTGCGCCAGGATTGTGGCGTTGCGAAGCTGCGCCAGCCGGCGAATCTCCGCCGCCCACTGTTCGTCGCCGTCGACACCGGTGTAGCCCGCCGGTGAGTCGATGATGCGGGCAGCCAAGTCATCCGCCAGCGTGTCCGTGCGATTCAGGACCGTCATGGCCGTTCCTTTCGCCCCTGAGCAGGTTTTCGACTTACAATCGAAAACGTGCTTCATGGTAGCACTGGCCACGAGGTTCTCGCCGTCGTGTTCCAGGTTCGCGGTCCTGAAAGACCCTGTGGCAGTGAGAAACCGCAGCTCAATGTGCTGTTGTGGCAGCGGGCACGTGAGCCGCAGCTGGGGGCGTGGGCGCTGCCCGGCGGGCGGCTACGCCACGACGAGGACTTGACGACCTCGGTTCGGCGGCAACTGGCCGAGAAGGTCGATTTGCGCGAGCTCGCACATCTGGAGCAGCTGGCGGTGTTCTCCGATCCCCACCGGGTGCCGGGTGATCGGGTGATCGCGTCGACGTTTCTGGGACTGGTGCCCTCCCCCGCCACTCCAGAGCTGCCGCCCGACACCCGCTGGCATCCGGTGACCGCGTTGCCGCCGATGGCGTTCGACCACGGCCCGATGGTGGCCCACGCACGAACCCGGCTGATCGCCAAGATGTCGTACACCAACATCGGGTTTGCTTTGGCCCCAAAGGAATTTGCGCTGTCTACGCTGCGCGACATCTACGGTGCCGCGCTGGGCTACCAGGTTGACGCCACGAACCTACAGCGGGTGCTGGCCCGCCGCGGCGTCATCACCCAGACCGGCACCATCGCGCAGTCCGGCCGCAGCGGGGGCCGTCCACCCGCGCTGTACCGGTTCACCGATTCCCAGCTGCGGGTCACCGACGAGTTCGCCGCGCTCCGGCCGCCCACGTAAGTCCGTGACACGCGCCACACCGTTAGGCGGCGGGGCGACTGGATTCTTAAAGGACTCTTAAGTAACAATGGCCCGATGGACCCAGCCAGCCTCGCAACCACAACCGGTGCCGAATGGATCGGTCGGCCGCCGCACGAAGAGCTGCGCCGTAAGGCCCACCCCCTGCTGCCGTCGGACGACCCGTTCTACCAGCCGCCGCCCGGCTATGAGCACGCGCTGCCAGGTACCGTGTTGCGCTCCCGCGACGTCGAGCTGGCGTTTTTGGGCCTGATACCGCAACGGACGGTCGCCACGCAGCTGCTGTACCGCACGACCGACATGAACGGCAAACCGGAGGCCACGGTCACCACCGTGATCGTTCCCCGGGAGGTCGCACCGGGACAGCCCTGCCCGCTGCTGTCGTACCAGTGCGCGATCGACGCGGTGGCGTCCCGCTGTTTCCCGTCCTACGCGCTGCGGCGCTACGCCAAGGCGATCGGCGCCTTGGCGCCGTTGGAGTTTTTGTTGATCAACGCCGCCCTGGCCGAGGGGTGGGCAGTGTCGGTGCCGGACCACGAAGGCCGCCAAGGGATGTGGGGCGCCCCTTACGAGCCTGGCTACTGCATTCTCGACGGCGTACGCGCCGCCCTCGGCTCGGCGCGCCTGGGCTTGTCGACGTCGGCGCCGGTGGCGTTGTGGGGCTACTCGGGCGGCGGGCTGGCCACCGCGTGGGCTGCCGAACTGTGCGCCGACTACGCGCCCGAGCTCGACATCGTCGGTGCGGTGCTGGGATCGCCCGTCGGCGATCTCGGTCACACTTTCCGCCGCCTCAACGGGAGCTTCCTTGCCGGCTTGCCGACACTGGTGATCGCCGCGCTCGCGCACGTCTATCCCGACCTGGACCGGGTGATCAAGGAGCACACCAACGAAGAGGGACGCACCTTGCTGTGCGAGCTCGAGGGCATGACGACGGTCGGCGCGGTCATCCGGATGGCCGGCAAGAACGTCGACAGATACCTCGACCGGCCGCTCGAGGAGATCCTCGGCATGCCCGAAGTCCAATACGTATTCGACAACATCAAGCTGGGCAAAACGGTGCCCACCCCTCCGGTCCTGATTGTTCAGGCGGTCCACGACTACCTCATTGCCGTCGACGACATCGACGCCCTCGCCGACGCCTATTCCGGTGGTGGGGCCGATGTCACCTACCATCGCGATGCCTTCAACGAACACCTGCTGCTGCATCCGATGTCGGCGCCGATGACGCTGCGCTGGTTGCAGGACCGGTTCGCTCGTCGACCGCTGACCGACCACGTGATCCGCACGACGTGGCCGACCATCTTCAATCCCGCCACCTACATCGGCATGGCCAGGCTGGGCAAAATCGCGGCGAAGGTCATCACCGGCAGGCCGGTGCACCGCCGCCCGCTCTAGCTATGACGGCGCGCCGCCCGGCGACGTCGTGACCGCGGTCTGCGCTTCCGGCGACTCCACGGCCGGATAGCCGCCCAGGTCGTCACGCGTTGTCGACGCGACAAGCAGGGCATACACGAGTGCTGCCGTGGCAGCCGGCAGCAGCAGCGTGCAGCCGACCTGCAGCAGGCCGTGCCCGAAGAACAGCGGCGGCGCCTCGGTGAAGTAGTGCACCCGGTGCTCGGGAGTCACCGGGGCGCGCTCAATGTCCACGACGCCGTAGCGGGCGTGAACCACTAGGCCACCCAGCGCCTTCGCGGCCGCGGAGGCGCCGACCATGCCGATCGACAGCCCGGCCACCATTGCCGGCCCGCGGTGTGCCCGCCACTGCCACACCAGAACCGCAGCCACCACAGCCACCACCGTCAACAGGCCGAGCATCAGAAACGCGGCAACAAAGAAGTGGTCGGCTTCGTTGCCGAGGTAGTCGAGCACGCGATCACCGTCGTGGGTCAGTGCCACGACGCCGTGGATGCTCGGAGCGATCGACGCCCACAGCCCACCGACCACCACGCCAGTCGCCACGAGGCCCGACACCACAACCGCGATCGCCCGCCGGCGCGACGTGCGGGGAGCCTCGCAGGGCTGCGGGTCGGTCATCGTCGCGCGTCCAGGTCGGCCGAATCCACCAGGCCGTGCCGCGAACACTTGGCCCACCATCCGTCGGGCCGGACTTGCACGACCATCCGGCGACCGCATTCGGCGCAGAAGCGGGGCGGCTCCAGTCCCAACTGGGCCGCCGTCGGCGACACCGAGG
>NZ_CAXUCH010000259.1:0-5831 GCF_964249325.1 uncultured Mycobacterium sp.
GTCGTTGGACGAGGCCGCGGTCCGCTATGACCGCGACGGCGACCAGCACTACGACGTGGTCAGCGCGTTCATCAAGTCGGTGCGCGGCTCCGATGTCGACGCCGCGCTGCACTACCTGGCCCGGATGCTGGTTGCCGGGGAGGATCCGCGATTCATCGCCCGCCGGCTGATGATCCTCGCCAGCGAGGACATCGGCATGGCCGATCCGACCGCGCTGCAGACCGCGGTCGCCGCCGCGCAGACCGTGCAGCTGATCGGCATGCCCGAAGCCCAGCTGACGCTGGCGCACGCCACCGTGTACCTGGCCACCGCCCCTAAGTCCAACGCCGTGTCAACCGCGCTGGGCGCGGCGATGGCCGACATCAAAGCGGGTAAGGCCGGGCTGGTGCCAGCGCATCTGCGTGACGGTCACTATTCGGGCGCCGCGGCGCTGGGTCACGCGCAGGGTTACACGTATTCTCACGACGACCCGGATGGCGTTGTCGCGCAACAATATCCGCCTGACGAACTGGTCGGCGTGGACTACTACCACCCGAGCGGCCACGGCAAGGAACGCGAGATCGCTAGCCGACTCGACCGGCTCCGTGCCATCATCCGGGGCAAGCGCGGATAGCCAATGGCGAAAGGGCAGCAGATGAAGACCTTCACCGACGACGAGATGAATGCGCTACTGCCGTCCGCCAAGGCCTACAACGTCGTCATCCTCAAGCGCGGCCCGAAGTTCGGCGGCGACGACACCGCGGCGATCGTGTGGGAGCATGGCCGGCGCAACTTCGCGCTGCGCCACGAGGGCGTGCTGCCGGTGGTGCTGCCGGTCACCGACGGCTCCGAGGTGTGCGGCGTCGGGGTATTCACCGGGACCGTCGAGGACACCACCGCGGTGATGAACGACGACCCCGGTGTGCAGGCCGGGGTGTTCACCTTCGAGGTACACCCCTGCCGGGGCTTCCCCGGCGACGCGCTGCCCTAGCCATGCACCGGGGCAACAACGGCTAGACCAGCTCAGGCACCCGCAGGTGGGCGATCGCCAGCTCGAATTCGCCGACGTCGTACTGGTCGGTGCCCAGATCACGTAGCAGCGCGGTCCGCAGCGAGCGGGCCTTCTCGTCGGTGCGCTGTATCGCCTCCATACTGTCGAACGTCGATGACGACACCGCACGCCAGGATGTGCGGTCGATCATCAGGCTCGCGCTGCAGAAGCCTTCCAGCTTCTCGATGTCGGGAAGTACCGACTCCCGGTAGAACTCGATGGCCCGGTCGAACTGGTCGGGCCGCACCTTGAGCCACGTCGTTCGCACGCAAGCGCCCGGACCCGAGCGATGGTCACGGTGCAGCACCGCGATCTCCCACTCGTCGACGGTCGGGCTGCCGCCGAACGCCTGCGCGGCCCGGTCGCGCACCGATCGCACCCGCTCCGCGCTGGCGTGCATCGCCTCCTGGGTCTCCCATGCGCTGGTCGCGATGCAGCGGTCGGACACCCGGTCCACCAGCAGCGACACGCCGACACACCCATCGATCTGTTCCAAAGCGGGCATCGCCTCGTCGCGGATGTAAGCAATCCCGGCGTCGATCAACGATGGTTGGGCCTCAATCGTCGTAGAGCGTGCGTACACGGTCGACCCCTCACCTGTCGGGGCGGCGCCCCGACGGCGCTGCCGATCCACCCATTACTTTTCACCGACTGGGTAACCCTCGCAATGCGTTTCCCCGGATTCGCAGACTTGCCAAGCGATTTGGCCGTAACCTAGCCCGCGCCGTCGACTGACTTGGGACGACGGCGTTCCAGAGGGATTCAGTCAGACCAGCTCGGGCACCCTCAGGTGAGCGAGCGCGAGTTCGAACTCGCGTTCGTCGAGCTCCTCCACGCCCGCTTCCTGAATCTTGGCGGTCTTGAGGCTGGTCGACTGTTCCCTGTTCCGCTCCATCGCGTCGCGGCTGTCAAACGTCGCACACGACACCGCGCGTCCCGAGGTGCGGTTGATCAGCAGGCTGGCGCTGCAGAATCCCTCGAGGTTTTCGATGTCGGGCAGTACAGAGGTCTTGTAGTACTCGACATTTTGATCCGTCCGCGCCGGGTCGCCCTGCACCCACGTGACCCGCGCACATGCGCCCTCACCCGAGCGGTGGTCGCGGTGCAGCACTGCGATCTCCCACTCTTCGACGGTCGCGCTTCCGCCGAACATCTCCGCGGCCCGATCCCGGATGGGCTGGACCCGCTCGGCGCTGGCGTGCATGGCCTCGTCGGTCTCCCATGCACTGGTCGCGATGCAGCGGCCGGACTGCCGGTCGACCAACAGCGACACACCGACACACCCGTCAATCGCCTGAAGGTCGGGCATCACTTCGTCGCGAATATGCGCAATTCCGGCGTCGATGGACGACGGTTGCGCCTGAATAGTGGTAGAGCGTGCGTACACGATCCACCCCCTCATTTCTCGGGGCAGCGCCCCGGCGGCGCCGCCGGTGCATTCATCAGCTTCCTCCAACCTGATAGCCCCCGCAATGGGTTTGCCGCGGATTGGCAGGGTCGCGGGTCGGCCTCGTAGGCTGGAAATCGTGGATACCGATGTGCTGGAAGTGGACACCGCGCGTCGCCGGATCGTGGACCTCACCGAAGCGGTGCGCTCCTTCTGCGGCAACCACCAAGACGGCCTGTGCAACGTGTTCGTCCCGCACGCGACCGCGGGTGTGGCGATCATCGAGACCGGCTCGGGGTCCGACGATGACCTTGTCGACACCCTGGAACGGCTGCTGCCGCGGGACGACCGCTACCGGCATGCGCACGGGTCGGAAGGCCACGGGGCCGACCACTTGCTGCCGGCCATCGTCGCCCCCTCGGTGACGGTGCCGGTGCAGGACGGCGTACCGCTGCTGGGCACCTGGCAAAGCGTGGTGCTGGTCGACCTCAACCGGGACAACCCGCGGCGGAAGGTGCGGTTAACGTTTGTCGCCGGAGCCGCAGAGCCGGCGACATAGGGAACAGCGGCTCTCGGCACCACCCGGTGCCACGGTTCGTTAGCTGTCCAGCACGGGTAATCGGACCGGTAGGGTAATGCGGTCGCAGCCGTGCGGCGGCGGCAAAGGAAGCGGAACAGTGCGGACACACGAGATCAGGAAACGGTTCCTTGATCATTTCGTGAAAGCGGGTCACACCGAGGTGCCGAGTGCCTCGGTGATCCTCGACGACCCCAACCTGCTGTTCGTCAACGCGGGCATGGTTCAGTTCGTGCCGTATTTCCTGGGCCAGCGCACGCCACCCTACAAAACGGCCACCAGCATCCAAAAGTGCATCCGCACACCCGATATCGACGAGGTCGGCATCACCACCCGGCACAACACGTTTTTCCAGATGGCCGGCAACTTCTCGTTCGGCGACTATTTCAAGCGCGGTGCGATCGAGCTGGCCTGGACGTTGCTGACCAATCCCGTCGACGACGGCGGATATGGGTTAGAGCCCGAAAGAATTTGGGCCACAGTCTATCTCGACGACGACGAGGCCGCGCAGCTGTGGCAGGAAGTCGCTGGGCTGCCGCCTGAGCGCATCCAGCATCGCGGCATCGGCGACAACTTCTGGTCGATGGGCATCCCCGGCCCCTGCGGGCCGTCGTCGGAGATCTATTACGACCGCGGGCCGGACTTCGGACCCGAAGGCGGCCCGGTCGTCAGCGAAGACCGCTACATCGAGCTGTGGAACCTAGTGTTCATGGAAAGCGAGCGCGGCGAGGGCACCAAGGACGAGTTCGAGATCACCGGGTCGTTGCCGCGCAAGAACATCGACACCGGCATGGGTGTGGAGCGGGTGGCCTGTGTGCTGCAAGACGTGCACAACGTCTACGAGACCGACCTGCTGCGGCCCGTCATCGACACCGTGGCCAAGCGCGCGCCGCGCGGGTATGACGTCGGAAACCACGACGATGATGTGCGCTACCGCATCATCGCCGACCACAGCCGCACCGCGGCGATCCTAATCGGCGACGGGGTCAGCCCCGGCAACGACGGGCGCGGTTATGTGCTGCGCCGGTTGCTGCGTCGGGTGATCCGCTCGGCCAAGCTTCTGGACATCGACACCCCGATTGTCGGCGAGCTGATGGCCACCGTGCGCGAGGCAATGGGCCCGTCATACCCGGAACTGGTCACCGACTTCGACCGCATCCAGCGGATCGCCGTCGCCGAGGAGACCGCGTTCAACCGCACGCTGGCCTCGGGCTCGAAGCTGTTCGAAGAGGTCGCCACCGCCACCAAAGCATCCGGTTCAACCGTGCTGTCCGGTTCGGATGCCTTCACCCTGCACGACACCTACGGCTTCCCGATCGAACTCACCCTCGAGATGGCGTCGGAGGCCGGCCTGCAGGTCGACGAGCACGGTTTCCGCGAGCTGATGGCCGAGCAGCGCCGTCGCGCCAAAGCCGACGCCGCGGCACGCAAACACGCGCACGCCGACCTTTCGGCCTACCGCGAGCTCATCGACGCCGGCCCCACCGAATTCACCGGGTTCAACGAACTTGCATCCGAGGCAACGGTTTTGGGTATCTTCGTCGACGGCAGGCGAGTTCCGGTGGTGTCGCACAGCGTCAACGGCGCACACCGCGTCGAACTCGTCTTGGATCGCACGCCGCTGTATGCCGAGTCGGGTGGACAGCTCGCCGACGCCGGCAGCATCACCGGCACCGGCAGCAGCGAAAGCGCCAGGGCGGCGGTCACCGATGTGCAGAAGATCGCCAAAACCCTTTGGGTGCACCGGGTCAACGTCGAATCCGGCGAATTCGTCGAAGGCGACACCGTCATCGCGGCGGTGAACCCCGAGTGGCGCAAAGGCGCCACCCAGGGCCACTCGGGCACCCACATGGTGCACGCTGCGCTGCGACAAGTATTGGGCCCCAATGCTGTTCAGGCTGGATCGCTGAACCGGCCGGGATATCTGCGCTTCGACTTCAACTGGCAGGGCCCGTTGAGCGGCGACCAGCTGGGCCACGTCGAAGAAGTCACCAACCAGGCGGTGCAAGCCGACTTCGAGGTGCACACGTTCACCGAGCAGCTCGACAAAGCCAAGGCAATGGGCGCGCTGGCGCTGTTCGGGGAGAGCTATCCCGACATCGTGCGGGTCGTCGAAATCGGCGGGCCGTTCTCGCTGGAGCTCTGCGGGGGCACGCATGTGCACAACTCGGCGCAAATCGGCCCGGTGACGATTCTCGGTGAGTCGTCGGTCGGTTCGGGCGTGCGCCGGGTGGAGGCCTATGTCGGGCTGGACTCCTTCCGCCACCTGGCCAAGGAGCGCGCGTTGATGGCCGGGTTGGCGGCGACGCTGAAGGTGCCCTCCGACGAGGTCCCGGCCCGGGTGGCCAACCTGGTTGAGCGCCTGAAGGCCGCCGAGAGGGAACTCGAACGGATGCGGCTGGCCAACGCGCGGGCGGCCGCGGCCAATGCTGCCGCCGGAGCTGAGCGCATCGGTAACGTGCGTGTGGTGGCGCAGCGGATGTCGGGCGGGATGACGGCTGCTGACCTGCGCTCGCTGGCCGCGGACATCCGCGGCAAACTCGGCAGCGATCCCGCGGTGGTCGCGCTGATCGCCGCCGGTGACGGCGACGCTGTGCCGTATGCCGTGGCCACCAACTCCACCGCCCAGGATCTGGGCATCCGCGCCAACGACCTGGTCAAGGCGCTGTCGGCGCCGGTCGGCGGCCGCGGCGGCGGCAAGCCCGACCTCGCCCAGGGCTCGGGAAAGAACCCGTCCGGCATCGACGCTGCACTCGACGCGGTCCGTGCAGAGATAGCGCGGGTCGGCTGAGTGACGTCGCTGGAGCACCGGCTGCCCGATCGGCCCGGCGGGGACG
>NZ_CAXUCH010000260.1:0-5807 GCF_964249325.1 uncultured Mycobacterium sp.
CCCTTATCCCCCCGGCCCATATCCCAGCGCCTATCCCTCGCCGCCGCAGCCGTACCCGCCTTTCGCGCCGCCGTCACGCGGCCCGCGGAATGGCTTGGGCACCGCATCGTTGGTGCTCGCCGTCATCGCGTTGCTGTGCGTGTGGTCGGTGTTCGGCGGTGTCATCCTCGGCGCGTTGGCCGCGGTGCTGGGAATCGTCGCTCATCGACGAGTGCGGCGAGGCGAAGCCAAAAACGGCGGCGTCGCGATCGCCGGCATGGTGCTGGGCGGTATAGCGATTGTGGTGGGCCTCATTTTCATCGCGATATGGACCGCACTGTGGCAAGACGCCGGCGGTGGTGACTACATCGACTGCTTGCAGCGGGCCGGCTCGGATCCGGGCCTGCGCCAGCAATGCGCGGACCGATTCCGCGAGCATGTCGAGAACAAGTTCAGCGTGACGCTCACACCGCGGCCGTCGCGGTAGACCTCAAAGGCGGCGTCGGCGGGGCATGAACTCCAGCGACAACAGCACATACAGCAACGGGAGCAACTGTCGCAGCTGCACCAGCGCATAGCGCCGTTCGCCAGCGGAGTGGAACTTGCGCAGATACCGGTACAACGACTCCAGCGCGATCAACGGATCCAACAGATGGATCAGCCGGTAGAAGAGGCTTTGCATTCTCCCGCGGTGCTTTTCGTCGAAGATTTCGGGGAAGGCCGCGAATGCCAGCGACAACCGTTGCCCGCCAGTATCTTTCGCGGCCATCACCATGTCGACCGACAGCCGCTCGTCGAGCCCGTTGGGCGCTCCGCGGCGTCGCCACGGCACGTCAAGAGTGATGTCGCTGCCGCCGCCGGCGGTGGCGTAGCGGTGGAAACCCTGCACCTTGCCCGAGGCATCCCGGGCGATGATCAGCTGTATCCCGGGATAGCGTCCCTCCAGTACGCCGTCGAGGTTCATGCAGAACCCACGATCGGCGTGGGCCCCGCTCGGTGACGCCCGCACCACGTCTGTCAAATCGGCTAGCCGCTCTTCGTCGAGTTCTTGCTCGGCCACGATTTCAGTGGTGACGCCAAAGTTGTGGGTGCGCTTGACGGCCTGACGCAGGTTACGGAATTTGCGTCCCACCATCTCGAACTCGGCTACGTCGATGACGACGTCTCGACCGATCGGGATGGCCCGAAGCGACTGCCCCAGCACCGCCGGGTCACTCCACAGATCGAGGCATCGCTCGCTGCACGCCAGCACTACCATCCGCCACCCCCGGGTGTGGCACATCGCGGCAAAGTCGGCCACCAGCTGCGGGAACTGCGCCTGGTCGCCGATCGGATCACCGCTGACCACCGCGTATCCGATACGGGTGCGATACGCCAGTGCCGCCGTGCCGTCCGCGCTGAAGTGGTAGCACTTGCCGGTCTGCATGGCAAACGGTGCCAACGGGTCGCCGCTGGTGGTGTTGATCAGCGCCCATACCCGCGGCAGGTCGTCGGCTCTCGGCCGCACCGACGTGGGCCACATCAGCGCCAGGCCCGACGCGGCAATCAGCATGTCACCGAGAAAATCGAAGGACAGCACATGCGCACCCAGGCCCGCGAACAGGACGAGGACGGCGATGCTCGCATGCAGCGCGGTGACCGGTCGGCCCAGGAAGATGCCGCGGGCGATGAACGCTACGGCGGCCAGCACGGTCAGCGACCACGCCAGCCGGCCGGTGGCCTGCCAATCGGGGTGGCGGTGGTCATGCGCGATCACGGCAACCAGCCAGCACGCCGCGCTGAGCAGGGCCAACGCACCGATCCAGCGCGCCGCCAGTGAGTCGACGTGGACAACCACCCGCTCGCTGGGACGCAGCTTTGGCGCGACGTCGACCGACGAACTACTCACCAATACCTCCGGTCGCTCTGCTTGGCACTCACGCGGCGCACCGGCGTGTTTCGGTGTTCACTTGAGTGGGACATCGTCGGTTTCGCCCTACATTTTGCCTACCCAA
Organism: uncultured Mycobacterium sp.; assembly: GCF_964249325.1. Taxonomy (NCBI): domain Bacteria; kingdom Bacillati; phylum Actinomycetota; class Actinomycetes; order Mycobacteriales; family Mycobacteriaceae; genus Mycobacterium; species uncultured Mycobacterium sp. The sequence continues at coordinate 1,974 of NZ_CAXUCH010000260.1, forward strand.
TATCCGGAAACGCTACGCCGGAATGCTTGCTGGCGTCGCGGCTTGAGTGGCGTCGGGATCGTTGTCGAGCAGTTACCACCGGTTTTAACGGCCGGGGAAATATTTCACGACGCCTTCCTGAACGACGGTCGCGAGGAGTTGCCCGCCGGGGTCGAAGAAGTGCCCGGTGCCCAGCCCCCGTGAGTCGGCGGCCACCGGCGACGACGTCGCGTACAACACCCAGTCGTTGAAGCTGACCTGCCGGTGAAACCACACCGAATGGTTGACGGTCGCAGCGAAGACGCGGTCGTAGCCCCAAGAAAGTCCGTGGGTGGTGATGATCGAGTCCAGCACCGTGGTGTCCGACGAATAGACCAGTGCTGCGGTGTGCAGCACCGGGTCGTCAGGCATCACGCCGTCGGCTTTGACCCACACCCGGTTGTGTGGGAGCCGTTCGCCTTTGTCGCGCATGATCCAGGCCGGGTCGTTGGTGTAGCGCCATTCGATCGGTTGGAGTGCGTTGACGAAGTGCGGGACGGTCTTTTCGTAACCGCGTAGCAGGTCACCGATTTTCGGGAGCGTGTGCGGTTCGGGTACCTGCGGAGGATCGATGCCGTGCTCGAGTCCGCGGCCGCCAGACAGATACGAGATCATCGCCGACGCGAGCAGGGTCCCGTCCTGCATCGCGTCAACGCGGCGGTTGGCGAAGCGTCGCTCGTCGCGCAGCCGTACCACGCGGAACTCGATGTCCTTGGCGGGGTCACCGCCGTTGACGAAGTGCACCGAAAGCGCGTTGGGCGGCAGGTCGCGGGTGCGGGAGCGGCTGGCCGCCACGAACGACTGGGCCATCAGCTGACCCCCGAACGTGCGCATCGGGTTTTTGCTGGGGTGGGAGCCGATGAAGATGTCGTCGCCGACGTGGTTCAGGTCAAGTACCGCAAGCAGCTCGTCAAAGTCAGACATCAATGCTTAGCCTAATTGCCCGGTTCCCCCTCACTGCGCACCGCGGAGCGCATCCTCACCGGGCTAAACGTCGTCTTCGCCGATCCGGTGCACGTGGATCAGGTTGGTGGACCCGACTGTGCCCGGCGGCGCGCCGGCGACGATGACCACGAGGTCGCCACGCTTGTAGCGGCCCAGCTCCAGCAGCGACTTGTCGACCTGGCGGATCATGCCGTCGGTGGATTGCATTGTGGGAACGATGAACGTCTCGGTGCCCCATGTCATGGCGAGTTGACTGCGGACCTCCGGCAATGGCGTGAAGGCCAGCAGCGGCAGGGGGGTGTGCAAGCGGGCCAGCCGGCGCACCGTGTCGCCGGATTGGGTGAACGCGACCAAGGCCTTGGCGTCGAGCCGCTCACCAATGTCACGGGCGGCATAGGAGATCACGCCGCGCTTGGTGCGGGGTATGTGGGTCAACGGCGGGGCAGCGACTGAATTCTCTTCAACCGCGCAGATGATCCGCGACATCGTCTTAACGGCCGCCAGCGAGTACTTGCCGACCGCAGTCTCCCCGGAGAGCATCAGCGCGTCGGCGCCGTCGAGCACGGCGTTGGCGACGTCGGAGGCCTCAGCACGGGTCGGTCGCGGGTTCTCGATCATCGAGTCCAGCATTTGCGTGGCGACGATGACCGGCTTGGCGTTTTCCCGGGCCATCTGGATGGCGCGCTTCTGCACGAGCGGGACCTCTTCCAGCGGCAGCTCGACACCCAGGTCGCCGCGGGCCACCATGATGGCGTCGAACGCCAGCACGACAGCTTCGAGATTGTCGATCGCTTCAGGCTTTTCCAGCTTGGCGATGACCGGTACCTGCCGGCCGAACCGATCCATCACGTCGTGCACCAGCTCGACATCCGACGGCGAACGCACGAATGACAGCGCCACCATGTCGACACCGAGATCCAGGGCGAATTGGAGGTCTTCAATGTCTTTGTCGGACAAGGCCGGAGCGGTGACGTTCATGCCGGGCAGCGACATTCCCTTGTTGTTGCTGACCGGACCGCCTTCGGTGACGGTGCAGACCACGTCGTCCCCGTCGACTTCTTCGACCAGCAGACCGACTTTGCCGTCATCGACGAGGACGCGATCGCCGGCCGCCGCGTCAGTGGCTAACTGCTTGTACGTGGTCGATACCCGGTCATGGGTCCCCTGGCAGTCATCGACGGTGATCCGCACCGTCTCACCGGTGGCCCAATAGGTGGCGCCACTGGAGAAGCGGCCCAGCCTGATTTTGGGGCCTTGCAGGTCGGCCAGCAGGCCGACCGCGCGGCCGGTGGCATCAGAGGCGGCGCGCACTCGCTCGTAGGCGGCTTTGTGATCGCTGTAGTCGCCATGACTGAAGTTCATTCGGGCAACGTCCATTCCGGCCTCGACCAACGCTCTGACCATCTCGTCAGAATTGGAGGCCGGGCCGAGGGTACAGACGATCTTCCCGCGTCTTGTCACGACGATTCAGCATAGTCCCGCTGCGTGGCCTGAGCCTGCCATCGCGCAAGCTCGGATGTAGGAAATATCCCACAAGGCCACGTCGGCGGTTCAATTTGGTTTAACGATTTTTGTTGTGCGCGAGTCGAATTCGACACGACACGGTTACCCGCCGGTAACCGTCGGGATCAGCGGGAAGCCGGGCAGGTTGCGCAGCACCGTCCAGGCGATCGCCGCCGCGGCAATAGTCGCCACAGCCGGTATCGGCAACATCGAATCTCGGTGGCGGCGGCGCAGCACGATCCATACCGTCAGCATCGGCAGACCCACAATCAAGAAAACGTTGTCAGTGACGGCGGCTACCAGGTCGCCGTGCAGCACGTCATGCAGCATGCGAAGCCCGCCGCAGGCCGGACAATTCCAGCCGGTAAGCAATTTGAACGGACACAGCGGAAACAGCGAATGCGGGTTGTGCGGGTCGGCCAGGCCCACGTAGGCGACGGCGGCCGTAAGCAGCGCGCCGGGGCCAACCGTGCCATAGTCACGGCGCCGATTCGTCGGCGACAGGTTACGTTCCATCGCGCAGCGGGCGGCCCTGCGGGTCACGCACCTTGTCGGTGAGGATGAGAACCGCGTCGACTACACCCCAGATAGCGGCGCCGAGGCCGAAGGTCACCAGGCCCACGACCAATTGCGCGATGCCGAGGCCGACCTGACCGAGGTAAATGCGCCCGAAGCCGAGGAAACCGAGCAGGCCAATTAGCTGCAATAGCCCGGCAATGACCTTCGATTTGTCCGACAACGGCTCCCCGGTCAGGGGATGGCGGCCATATGGTGCGGCGGGATCGACGTAGCTTCCGGGCGTCGGGTACTGCTGGTAGCCACTTGGCTGCCAACGGGGATCTGGCGCGCCTTGCTGCGGCGAATCCGTCACGCCTCAAGCATGCCAGATCGGGCCTCCTGACAGGTGTCTGTCAAATCAGGGGCCGTTTGCGCTGCCTCGCCACTGTCGTCGCAGGCTCCTTAGCCGCGAGCTCCATCGCGTGATGCGTGTGTCAGCCGTCACCGGCTCCGAGCTGCTGGTAGTGGGCTGTGGCTTCGCCTCGGCGTCGACGGTCGGCTCGGGTGCGGGCGCTGCCTCGCCCTCAGGCTCCTCGGCTTCGGTTTGTCCTGAGCCGGTCAGCTCCGCCTCAGCCTCGGCTTCCTCAGGCTCGCGGACCTCAGGCTCCGCAGTCATTTCGGGCTCCGCCCCCTCGACTTCCGCCCGGTCGGCCTCGGCAGGTTCGCCCTCCACCGCCTCCGCGGGTTCGGCCGAATCCACGTCGACCGCTACCTCGTCGGCTTGGACCTCCGGCAGCTCGGGCTCTTCGGATTCGGCGCCTTCCTCTTCTTCAGCGCCTTCTTCCGCTTCGGCGACCTTTTCGGCTTCGG
>NZ_CAXUCH010000261.1:0-582 GCF_964249325.1 uncultured Mycobacterium sp.
CCAACCGGCGCGCATCAGAAAGCCGCTCCACCACCAACATCGCGCCACCCTCGGACCAGCCGACACCGTCGGCCGCGCCCGCGTAGGGCTTACAGCGGCCATCCGGGGCAAGCCCGCGGTGCCGGCTGAACTCCACGAAGACCGTCGGGGTGGCGTTCACGGTCGCGCCGCCGGCGAGCGCCAGATCGCATTCGCCCGAACGCAGTGACTGCACCGCCATGTGCAGCGCCACCAACGACGACGAGCACGCGGTGTCAACCGAAACCGCCGGACCTTCCAGCCCCAGCACGTAGGCCACCCGGCCGGTGGCCACGCTCGAGGTCATGCCCGTCAGGCGATAGCCCTCGATCTCTTCGGCGAGCATGCCGTAGCCCTGCACGATGATGCCGGCGAATACGCCGGTGGCGCTGCCCCGCAACGAGGTTGGGTCAATTCCGGCCCGCTCCAACGCTTCCCACGACAGCTCCAGCAGCATCCGGTGCTGGGGGTCGGTGGCCAGCGCCTCGGCCGGTGACACCCCGAAGAACCCGGCATCGAAACCCGCGACGTCGTCGACGAAACCGCCATATCGGGTGTAGGACG
>NZ_CAXUCH010000261.1:592-3221 GCF_964249325.1 uncultured Mycobacterium sp.
ATCAGGGTCGAACACTCCGTCCAAGTCCCAGCCACGGTCGGTGGGGAACTCCGACATGACGTCGCGGCCGTCGGCAATCATGTCCCACAGGGCCTCCGGGGCGTCCACGCCGCCGGGAAAGCGGCACGACATGCCGACGATCGCGATTGGTTCGCTCGACCGTTCCAGCAGCGCGCGGTTCTTGCTCTTCAGGCGCTCGACCTGTACCAGCGCTTTGCGCAGCGCCTCGGTCGCATGCTGGAGCTGATCAGCCATGTCGCTATTCCTCGCTTGGTTGTCCGGTGAAAGCGGGGTCACCGCGCAACAGGAGTCTGCGCACGCAGCGATGTCGGCTTGGTCTGCGGACCCACACGGTCATTGGTGAGCAGCAAGGCCGACCTCGGCACGATTTGTCAACACTCCCGATATCCCCCGGCTTTATACACGTCGCGGTACCGCCGCGCCGTGTTGCCCGCCCGATTCGCCGGCCAGGCCCACGGCCAACCGCACCGCCCAGCCGTCATGGCGCGACTGTACCTGCAATCGGCCCTCAGCGGTCACCGTGGTCAAGCTCGCGCGGCAGCGGTGGCAACCAGGCTCAGCGCCAGCCATCGGCCGCCGCTATGGCCTGCAGCAGCGCGTCGCACAGCTCGCGCAATTCGGCCTTTTCGGCGCCTTCGTCAAGCGCGGTGGCGACGTCTTCTGCGGCGCACCGCACCTGATAGACACGGTCCGACAGCTCGGCGGCCTCCCGAGCCGACAACACCACCGCGTCGGCCGGCAGTGCGTCGACCCCGCTGATCAAGGCCCGCTGTTCGTAGGCCCGTTGACGACAGGATTGCCGGCAGTATTGTCGCCGCCGACCCATCCCGGTATCGGCGACGTCACGACCACACCAGCGGCACGGCTGGGGTCTGCTGCGACGCGTCACGCCTGAAGACTGTAACGGTGCCCGCATCGCGATCCCGGTATCATGGAGGCTCGCGTTGCGTTGCCCGGCCCGGGAACCCGCGAGCCCGCCATAGCGTTGTCAAGCCGAAGAGAATTAGCTCAGAGGAGTTCGGAGGAGGAGGCCCATGGCTGATCGCGTCCTCAGGGGTAGTCGCCTCGGCGCCGTGAGCTACGAGACTGACCGCAACCATGACCTGGCGCCACGCCAGATCGCGCGGTACCGCACCGACAACGGCGAGGAGTTCGAGGTTCCGTTCGCCGACGACGCCGAGATCCCGGGTACCTGGCTGTGCCGCAACGGTATGGAAGGCGTGTTGATCGAGGGCGATCTGCCGGAGCCGAAGAAGGTGAAGCCGCCGCGTACGCACTGGGACCTGCTGCTGGAGCGCCGCACGGTCGAGGAGCTCGCCGACCTGCTCAAGGAGCGCCTGGAAATCATCAGGCAGCGCCGTCGCGGTAGCTGACGGCACAATCGGTTAGTGCTCGGGGAAGCTGGGCGCAGTGACTGCTGCTCGGCGTGATCGACCGTCCAGCCGCCCATTGATCCCCCACTGGGCAACCTTGACGATCGCTTCGCGGATGTTAGATCCGCTCATTTTGGACACGCCGAGTTCGCGCTCGGTGAACGTGATGGGCACCTCGGTAATGGTGAAACCGTTGCTGATGGTGCGCCAGGTCAGGTCGATCTGAAAGCAGTAGCCCTTGGAATCCACCGCGGACAGGTCGATGGTCTCCAGCACCTCCCGCCGGTAGGCGCGGTAGCCGGAAGTTATGTCGTTCACGCCGATGCCCAGCATCAGCCGCGAGTAGGTGTTGGCCACCTTGGACAGCGCCACCCGCCGCCACGGCCAGTTGCGCACCGTCCCGCCATCGATGTAGCGCGAACCGACGGCCAAATCGGCTCCGGCATCTACGGCGTCCAGCAACCGGTGCAGCTGCTCGGGTGCATGGCTGCCGTCGGCGTCCATCTCGACCAGCACCGAGTACTGCTGCGCCAGTCCCCAGCCGAAACCGGCCAGGTAGGCCGCACCAAGCCCGTCCTTGGTGGTGCGGTGCATGACATGCAGCCAGTCGGAATTCGCCGCTGCCAGCTCGTCGGCGAGTTGCCCGGTTCCGTCCGGGCTGTCGTCGTCGACGACGAGCACGTGCACATCGGGACGCGCCTGGTGCAGCCGCTGCAGGATCAAGGGCAGGTTCTCGCGCTCGTTGAAGGTGGGGATGATCACCAGGGTGCGCTGGCTGGGACGCTCTCCGGTGGCGCCGGATGTCGACTGGCCGGTGGTCATGTCGCTCCTTTGTCTGGCCCGGACCGGGCTGCATGTCGCCCGCCTTCGGCGGGGGTTTCGTCAGCACCCGCATCCGACGCGGCATCTTCGCCGTCGTCGAGCAGGGCGTCGTCGAATCTGTCCGCAGGCACAGCGGAGTCGTCCGTGGGCCGCAACCGGCTGCGCTTGGGACGCGGGAACCACCCATTGTGCCTCATGGCGGCGAGCACTGCCGCCGCGGCCGCGGTCACCAGAATCCATTGCACGATCGCTGCCCAGCTGGCGGCCGGCGTCGTCGTGGTCCTGAGCCGCACCTGATTGTCCAGGTAGGCGGGCACAAAGAAGTCGGTGCGGGCCAGCTCGCGGCCATCCGGCGCGATCACCGCACTGATCCCGGTGTTACTGGCGACCACGACGTAGCGGTCGAGCTCCAC
>NZ_CAXUCH010000261.1:3231-3734 GCF_964249325.1 uncultured Mycobacterium sp.
GCGCGAAGCTTGGCAAACGCCAGCTGCTGTTCGCTCATCCGCTGGTTGAAGTTGGCGTTGTTGGCGGGCACCGCCAGCACCTGCGCGCCGTTGTGGACGGATTCGCGCAGCGAACGGTCGAAGATCACTTCCCAGCAGGTGGCCACGCCGACCGGAACGCCGGCGGCGTGCACCACTCCGGTACTTTGGCCGGGCACGATATTGCTCGCCCAGTCAGCCAGGGCGGTGAGATGGCGGAAGAATCCCCGCCAGGGCAGGTACTCGCCGAACGGCTGCACGATCTGCTTGTCGTGCCGGTCGCCTGGCCCCGTTCTGGGGTTCCACACGATCACGGTGTTGCGGGCTGCCGGTTTGGCGCCGGCCGCGCCGGGAACGTCGGTCAACGTGCCGACCAGGATCGGCGCACCGATCGCATCCACCGCAGCGGTGATCTGCTGGGAAGCATCCGCGTTGCGCAGCGGATCGATTTCCGAGGCGTCCTCGGGCCACACCACGAATTGCGG
>NZ_CAXUCH010000261.1:3744-5801 GCF_964249325.1 uncultured Mycobacterium sp.
CGGTTGGGGCGCCCGACCGGCATGGACGTCGTCGGCGAGCCGGATGGTCTCCCGGACGTGGTTGTGCAGCACCGCCAGCCGTTGCGTGTTGAAGTCGAGTCCGAGTCGCGGGACGTTGCCCTGCACCGCGGCCACGGTGACGGTCGCGTCGTTACCGGCTCCGGCCCCCGAACGCCTGACCGGTGGCCACACGATGATGCTGGCCAATAGCACCAGGCAGATGCAGATCCCCGGCAGCACCACCGCCGGAGGCGCTTCCGCGGTGTCGGCGGAGCCGGTGGCACGGGTCCCGGCGCGGCTGTGTTGCCACCACGCGACGATCTCCAGCGTGATCGCGGTCAGGCTGCAACCGATCAGCACGATAGCCGTCGACAACACGGACACCCCGCCAAGGCGGACCAGCGGCAGAAACGGTCCCTCCGTCTGGCCGGCAGCCACGACGCCCCACGGAAATCCACCGAACGGCATCGTGCATTTGGCCCACTCCTGCGCCGCCCACAACAGCGTGAACCAGATCGGCCAACCGGGCAGTCCCCGTACCACTACCGCCAGCAACCCGAAAAGGGCAGGAAACAGCGCGCAGACGATGACCAGCGCCGCCAACGGCATCGCGCCGACGAGCTTGGCGATCCAGGGCAGCAACGACAGATAGAACACCAGCCCGAACAGATAGCCGTATCCCAGGCCGCCGAGCAGTGTGGTGGCCGGACGGGTGAGCACCCAGGCCAGCAGCGCGAACGCGACGATGGCGGCCCACCACCAGTTGAGGCTGGCGAAACTGGCGCACAGCAGTAAAGCCGCGGTGATCGTCGTCGCTAGCCGCAGCAACCAAGGCGCCAGGGCCTTGACCAAGCGCGGCAGCAGCACGGTGCGCAGCCAACCAAGAAGCGCGGCATAGAGGTCAGCCAGTCGCTGTTGCGGTTCTGCCCGCCGGCCCTGGTCCGATGCTTCTGGCCAGCCGGCGGCATCGCCATCGACCGCAGTCTCGTGCGGAGCGTCCGAGGCTTGGTCGGACGCAAGGTCGGCGCCGACGTCGTTTGCGGCGGGTTGGGCGCCGGTGTCGTCGTCGCCGACCGCCGGGATGATGTCGGTGGCGTCGTTGAACCGCCCCCCGCGAGGCAGCCACTTGGGCGTCCTAGCCATAGATGACCGCACCCCGGTGAACCGTTTGCCGACAACGCGGCAAAGAATCGGTCGGACCAAGCCGTGGCAGTGCGGGTGTCCTTGAGCGCGGGTCCGTCGACCAGCGCTGGACCGCATCGTCGGGAGCGGTCAGCTCGAGTTCGCCGACCTCCCACACGACGTAGGAGGCAGGCGCGCCGGGGACCAGCGTGCCCGTTACCCCGTCCCGGAGACCGCAAGCACGCCAGCCACCGCGGGTGACGGCAGCAAATGCGGCCCGCGTCGACACCGCGCTGCCCGGAGTGCGGTGAGCGGTGGCCGCGCGCACTGTGGCCCAGGGATCCAAGCCCGTCACCGGAGCGTCGGAGCCGAACGCGAGAGGCACGCCTTGCGATGCTAACAGCGCAAACTGGTTGAGCCGGGTGCCTCGGTCGGCCCCGAGGCGACGGGCATACAACCCGTCGTCACCGCCCCACAGCGCATCGAAGTTGGGCTGCATGCTGGCGACCACTCCCCATGCGCCCAACTTGGCCGCCTGCTCGGCGGTCACCATCTCCAGGTGCTCCAAGCGGTGCCCGCAGCGGGCGACGGCCGTGACCCCGAGATCGTCGACGACCCGTCCCAAGGCGCCCACCGCCGCCGAGACAGCAGCGTCGCCGATGACATGAAAACCGGCCGTCACACCCGCCTCGGTGCAGGCCCGGACATGAGCGGTGATCGCATCGGGGTCCAGATAGCACAGCCCCGTGCAGTCCGGGGCGTCGCGGTAGGGCTCGTGCAGCCACGCGGTGTGCGAGCCGAGCGCGCCGTCGACGAACAGATCGCCGGCCAGCCCGTGGGCGCCGGTGCCCTCGATGAGGGCGCGGGCTTGGGCGGGGCTGGTGACGGCTTCACCCCAGTAGCCGATCACCTCGACGCCGTGGGCGGTGTCGCGC
>NZ_CAXUCH010000262.1:0-5753 GCF_964249325.1 uncultured Mycobacterium sp.
GTCCACCCCGCGGCGGCGACCAGCCCGGTGCAGGCAAGCACGATCGCCACCCAGACCAGCACCATCCGTCGGGCATGTTGTCGCGCCCAGATGAATTCGCTGAGCTCGATACCGGCGAATTGACCTGAGACCGCTTGGCTGTCAACCTCATCTTCTTCGCCAGGCCAGTCGCGCGTCAGCTGCCGGGTAGGTTGGCGAACCGGTGCCGCGGCCTGTGGACGAGGCGGCTGATCGGTGACTCGCTGGGTCTGAATTCGACTGTGATACAGCACAGCTGAGCGGTGTTGGGCGGAGTTGCGTGGCGCCGGCACCCGGAACTCCGGCAGCATCAACTCGTCAGCGACCGTGTCCAGTTCGGCACCCAACTCGGCCGCGTCCGCATGACGGTCGGCCGGGTCGCGGGCCGTTGCACGCGCTACCAACTCGTCAAACTGCGGGGGCACGCCGTCGATAGCGTTGCTGGGTGGCGGCACATCGGTGTCCAAACGTTGGTAGGCAACCGTCAGCGGCGAGTCGCCGGAAAACGGCGTGCCACCGGTCAGCAACTCATAAGTCAGGATCCCGACTGCGTAGACATCGCTGCTGGGCGTGGCTTTCCCGTCGCGTACCTGCTCGGGGGACAGGTAGGCGGCGGTGCCCAAAATGACGCTGGCCGAAGTGATTCCGGCGGCGGCCACGGCGCGGACCAACCCGAAGTCGGCGATCTTCACTTCGCCCTCGTCGGAGATCAGCACGTTTTCCGGCTTGACGTCGCGGTGCACCAGCCCGGCCCGATGCGCGGCGGCCAGGCCGCCCAGCACCGGCCGAAGCACCGCCACCACCGCGTGCGGCGGCATCGGGCCGCGCTCGATCACCAATTCGCGCAGTGTGCCGCCCTCGATGAGCTCCATCACCAGAAACGGGTGGCGGGCATCGAGCCCTTGGTCGTAGACCGCGACCAGGCCGGGATGCTTGAGCCGCGCAACCGTGCGCGCCTCCAGCCGAAAGCGGGTCAGGAATTGCTCGTCACCGGCATAGCGAGCATCCATCACCTTCACCGCGACAGGACGGTCCAGTCGCTCGTCAAGACCCCGGTACACCGTGGACGTGCCGCCGCTGGCGATCTTCGCCTGCACCCGGTAGCGCCCGTCGAGCAACGCGCCGTCGAGCGGATCTCCCGTCACAGCTGCGGCCACGGAGCCATCGTAGGTGCCGGTGCGATTCAGCTGAAACGTGCACGCAGCGCGCCGGTATGAGCTCTAGACTTGGCGCGGTGAGCAGTATTCCGGCCGGCGACGACGTTCTGGACCCCGACGAGCCCACTTACGATCTGCCCCGGGTCGCCGAGCTGCTCGGCGTGTCCCTCAGCAAGGTTCAGCAGCAGCTACGGGAAGGCCATCTGATCGCAGTTCGACGCCGCGGTGATGTGGTGGTGCCGCGAATCTTCTTCACCGAATCCGGTGAGGTGGTCAAGAGCCTGCCCGGGCTTCTGGTGGTTTTGCACGACGGCGGGTACCACGAGACCGAGATCGTGCGCTGGTTATTCACACCGGATCCGTCGCTGACCATCACCCGGGACGGGACCCGAGACGCCGTGACCAATGCCCGTCCGGTCGACGCGCTGCATGCCCACCAGGCCCGCGAAGTGGTGCGCCGAGCCCAAGCTATGGCGTACTAGGGTTTTCGGCCATCTCGCTGCGCGGCTTCGGCGCCCGGTACAGCGCATACCACGCGACCACCGCGCACGCCGTCGCCAACGAGACATGCAGCCACGAATACATCCCGTGTGCACCATCGGGTCTGAAGATCACCATGATCCACGTCGAGAACGCCGCGATCGCCGCGATCGACGCCCGCGATTGAGCCAGCGAGGCCACCACCGCCAGCGGCCACGAGTAGTACCACGGCAACGCCGCGGGCACGAACAACACCACCCCCATTGCCCACGCGATACCGGTCAATGCCTCGCGGTCATTGTGGCGAAACCGCCACCACAGCATCGGCAGCGCCACGGCGATGATCACGATGCCGACGATCCGGGTGATGTGCAGCACCGCATAGAAGTTGACCGGGAAGAACCATCCGCCCAAGGCGTGCACCAGGTTCGCGACCGCGGTCGGCACCGTGAGCCAGTTGATGATCTTCACCGAGCCGGCCAGCGCGGTCAGCCAACCCAGACTGACCCCCGCCACCGCAGACAACCCCGCGAACACCGCGGCGAAGATCAGCGCAGACGTTGCGGCGGCCGCCGCGAAGGCCGGTAGTGGGCGGTAGCCCCTCCGGTCGCGCAGATGGTGCATCCACAACCACACCAAAAACGGCAGCGCGATCCCGGCTGTCGCCTTGACCGCCACTGCGACGGCGACCAGCGTGATGCCGGCGACATGGTGGCGCTCGAAGGTCAGCGCGATGCCGGCGACCATCAGCCCGACCATCAGCATCTCGTTGTGGACACCACCCATCAGATGGATGATCACCAACGGGTTGAGCACGCAGACCCATAGCGCTGTTGGGGCATCCGCGCCGAGATGACTGGCGATCCGCGGCGTGGCCCAAATCAGCAGCGCCAGCCCGGGCAGCATGCATAACCGCAGCAGCATGGTTCCGGCGATCACGTGATTGCCGACCAGCATCGTGATGAACTTGGCGACCAGAATGAACGCCGGGCCGTACGGTGCGGTGGTGATCGTCCAAATAGGACTGACGTTGTCCAGCAAGGGATTCGGATTGTCGACCGGAGCAGCAACGTAGGGGTCCAGGCCGTCGCGCAGCAGCGCGCCCTGGGCGAGATACGAGTAGGTGTCTCGGCTGAAGACCGGCACCGACAGCAACAGCGGCGCAAGCCAGAACCCGGTAGTGGCCACCAGCGTGTATTCGCTTGCCTCGCCGGCGATCACACGCCGTCCCAGCCGCAGCCATGCGATCAGCATCAGGCCGACACCGAGCCACAGCACGGTCGAGGACAGCACCAGCCCGTGCCCGAAGCGCAGCCAGGACAGGTGCATCGACTCCAACAACGGGTCGTGCGGCTTGGTGCTGCCCGCTCCGAGCCCGCCCGCGGTGATCAGCACTGCACCCGCCAAGCCCAGCAGCGCTGGCCCGGCGTCCTGAGCTCCAGTGAACTCCCGCAGCCGCGAAAAACCTTGGCCGACAACATGACCAGATTTAGTGGCCGGTGCGGGCGCCGGAGTGGTCATACCGCTCACGCGGACCTGGTGGCGGCCAGCTTGGCCAGTTCGGACAGCCCCGCCTTGGCTGGCGCGTTGATCGGTGCGGCAGCCAACGTGTCCAACGCCCGCCGGGTCAGCATGTCGATTCGCTGCTCCACGGCGGCCAGCGCACCCAGCGCCCGGATGACGTCGCACAGTTCACGCACCTGGGCGTCGGTCAGCTCAGTACCCATCGACGAACGCAACAGTTTGGCCGCCACCGGATCGGACCGGTCGGCCATCGCCATCGCCTCGGCCACCAGCACCGTTTGCTTGCCCGACCGCAGGTCGTCACCGGAAGGCTTCCCGGTGACGGCCGGATCACCGAAAACACCGAGGACATCGTCGCGCAGCTGAAACGCCAACCCGAGGTCGATGCCGACCTGCTCGAAAACCGCATGCACGTCGGGCCGATCCGCGGCTGCCGCGGCACCCAACTGCAGCGGGCGCACCACTGTGTAGAAGGCGGTCTTATACGTATTGACGGTCATCGCCGAGGCGACCGACTCTGTGGCGCTGGCCTCAGCGACGATGTCGAGGTACTGGCCACCCAAGACTTCAGTGCGGATATCGGCCCACACGCGGCGGACTCGGCGGTGCGCGTCGGGCGGCAGATCAGCGTCGGCGACGATGTCGTCAGCCCAGGCCAGCGCCAGGTCGCCGAGCAGGATGGCGGCCGACACCCCGAATTGGTCCGCCGCGCCTCGCCAGTGCCGGGCGCGGTGCAACTCGGCGAAGTTGAGGTGGGTGGTCGGCCGACCGCGCCGAGTTGCCGACGCGTCGATCACGTCGTCATGCACCAGCGCGCTGGCGTGCAGCAGTTCCAGCGCGGAGAACAGTAGTAATACCTGCTGGTCAGCCTCTTGGCTGGTCACCGCGCGCCAGCCCCAGTAGGCGAACACCGGCCGCAGCCGCTTGCCCCCGATGAGCACGAACTCCTCTAACTGGGCGATCAGGACGTCGTAGTCACCGCCGATGTGAGCAGCCGCAGTGCGGCGGTCATGCAGATACCGTTGCAGCTGCGCGGTGATCCGGTCAGCCACCTCAACGGTTGCCGCTGCTTCGACGCTCAGCGCGGCGCCCCTTTCTGCGATGTGTGTTCACGCTAGAGCGTACGGCTGGGTCGCCCGGGTCGAGACGGCGCTGGGCGGCAGGCGCCACCCAACTTGCTTCGACAGGCTCACTATCTCGCACCTATGCTGTCGGGGTGGCAAGCACCCTCAACACCGTTGCGCTCGAACTTGTACCGCCGAACCTGGAGCGCGGCCGCCAGCAGGCGGTTGAAGACGCGCGTAAAGTCGCGCAGCTCTCTGCCGAAGCCGGCATCGACGGCCACATTGGGCACGTGATGATTCCGGGGCTGATCGCCGAAGAGGATGACCGGCCCGTCGAAATGAAGCCGAAACTCGACGTGTTGGATTTCTGGTCGCTCATCAAACCGGAGCTGCCCGGAGTGCGCGGATTGTGCAGCCAGGTCACCGCATTCATGGACGAGCCCACCCTGCGCCAGCGGCTCACCGAGTTGGCGTCCGCCGGGATAGACGGCATCGTTTTCGTCGGTGTACCGCGGACCATGAAAGACGGCGAAGGCTCCGGCGTAGCGCCGACTGACGCCCTGTCCATTTATCGCGAATTAGTGGCTAACCGCGGTGTCATCCTGATTCCTACCCGGGAAGGTGAACAGGGCCGGTTCAACTTCAAATGTGAACAAGGCGCGACGTTCGCTCAGACCCAGCTGCTGTATTCCGACGCGATTGTGGCGTTCCTCGCCGAGTTCGCCGAGCACACCAACCACCGCCCAGAGATCTTGTTGTCGTTCGGGTTTGTACCGAAGGTGGAGAGCCGGGTGGGTTTCATCAACTGGCTCATCCAGGATCCGGGTAACGCCGCGGTGGCCGCAGAGCAGGAGTTCGTCAAGACACTGGCTAGCAGCGAGCCCGCGCAGAAGCGCCGGCTGATGGTCGACCTGTACAAGCGTGTGATCGACGGTGTCGCCGAGCTGGGGTATACGCTGAGCATCCATCTGGAGGCCACCTACGGCGTTTCGGCGCCGGCCTTCGAAACCTTCGCGCAGATGCTCGACTACTGGTCGCCCGCCAAGCCGTAGCAGATGGCTTACTCCGGCGCGTGATCGCCCGGCGTGCTGAACCTCGGTGAGCGGTCACGGGACTGCCACGCCAGCAGCGCCACCGCACCAGCTACCACGAACGACGAAATGCCCAGCCACAGAGCGGCATTGGTGAACGAACGGGTGCTGGGATCGGTGTAGCGCGCCTGGGCGGTCATCGTGCTGACTGCGCCGGGCTTGAGCTTCCACGCGACGACGTCGGGGTCGACGCGTTCGCCGTTGGTGGAGGTGACAGCGCCGGGGAACGACACGCTGAGCTCGACGTCGGCCTCGGGATCGGTCAACGACGTCAGGTCTGCCCGCCCTTCCAGGATCACGACGTTGCCGGAGCGGCGAAGAGACAGATTCACCCCGGCGGCATCGGGATTCAGGTTCGCCAGCTGCGGCAGCTCGGCGAAAGTCAACGCGGAAAACACCGCCTCCGAGCCCACGTATAC
>NZ_CAXUCH010000263.1:0-5714 GCF_964249325.1 uncultured Mycobacterium sp.
CACCTCCGCTTTGGTCAGCCCATCGGCAAGAATCAAGCGGTTTCCCACCGCATTGCCGACGTGCGCGTCCGTCTTGAGGCCGGTCGCCAATTGCTGTATCGACTTGCCTGGCTCAAAGACCAAGGCAAACGTACCCCACTTGAGTCTGCTATCACTAAGCTGTTCCTCAGCGAGGCTTTCATAGAATCGAGTTTCACCGCGTTCAAGAACTTCGGCGCGTCTGCGTATATCGCCAACACAGCACAGGAGCGTGAGATGCGCGATGCGTTGGCAAGTCGCATCTACTCCGGAACTTCCGATATCCAGCGTGACATAATAGCAAAACTGCTGGGGTTATGAGGTCATGGCCGATCTATTGCACCGACTGCTTGAAAGCGCCGCGAGCACCAGGCCCAGTTCACCCGCGGTAATTGATGGCAGCCGGACGCTGAACTATGGCGAGCTAAATTATCACGCGGAAAATGTTGCGAATGCACTGCGCGCGGCAGGAGTGCGCCGTGGGGCGCTGGTTGGTCTCTTCGTCGGCAAGTCGCTCGAGGCGATCGTAGGCATTTACGGCATTTTGAAAGCAGGAGCTGCATACGTGCCTCTCGACGTGACGGCCCCGCCGGCGAGGATTCGATATATCCTGGGCGACGCTCGGTTGCGTGTAGTACTCGTCGGTTCAGCAGAAAGCATGGTGCCCATTGCGTGGGCGGTCCCGGACAGTCAAATCGAGCATTGCATCCCGGTGACGCTTCATGCGGCGTGCCGCGAAACGGGCCTCGATGACAAAAACCACGTCGATGACGGCCAGCTGGGCACTGGCGGTGGACGCGGACCGCACGTGGAGCACAACTCGGAGGACAATCTCGCCTACGTTCTCTACACCTCTGGCTCGACTGGCCGTCCGAAGGGTGTCAAGCTCAGCCATCGCAACGCGTTGGCGTTTGTGCGCTGGGCAGCGAAGGAGTTCGCGTTGCGACCGCAGGACCGGTTGGTCAACCACGCCCCGTTGCATTTCGATTTGTCCGTCTTTGATCTATTCGCCGCTGCCGCGGCAGGCGCAACGGTGGTGTTGGTCCCCCCAAAGATGAACGCTTTTCCCAGCGAGCTCGCTCAGTTTGTCCGAGATCAAAGGATCACGGTTTGGTACTCGGTGCCGTCGGCGCTCATGCTGATGGAGTTGCGGGGTGGTTTGAGCAAAATCCCCCTCCCTGAATTGCGCCTCGTGCTCTTCGCGGGCGAAGTCTTCCCGCTGCCGGTGTTGCGCAGGCTCCTGACTGCCGTCCCTCAGGCAGTATTTTATAATCTATTCGGCCCAACTGAGACGAATGTCTGCCTTTACTACCAGGTACCTCAACGTCTTCCCGAGTCATGTTCGACGCTGCCAATCGGCCGGCCCATCGCGGGAGTTCAATGTTTCGCTTTGAACAACGAGAACAATCGTGTTAAAGCGGGTGAGGAAGGCGAGCTCTGGGTTCGTGGGCCGACGGTCATGCTGGGCTATCTAGAGGACGACGCGCGTACCAGGGACGTTTTAACTGTTCCACCGGGTGAGGGCGAAGTCGCCTACCGCACGGGGGACGTCGTGTCGCGCAATCCAGATGGGCTATGGATATTTGTCGGACTCAGAGACACCCAACTGAACAGCCGCGGCTACCGTATCGACCTAAGGGAGATAGAAGCTGCTGTTTACCAGAGTGGCAAAGTCACCGAATGCGCTGTCGTCCCCGTGCCGAATGGGCTTCTCGGCTTTAACTTCATCGCGTACGCGGTCGCGATAGAAGGAGCTACAGAGCGTGAACTCCTCGCCCATTGCAAGGCTTTCCTCCCCGATTATATGCTCCCAAATTCGATACAATTATGCGAGGCCTTGCCAAAAACCGCAACGGGAAAAGTTGATTATCGAACGCTTGCCGAAAGTGCTGGCTAGAATACAGAGCAGAGTTAAGAATGAGCATTCGAGACAGGGTCCGTGAATACATCATCGAAGACTTAAAATGGCCGGACGAATCCTCCTTGCTGACCGATGACTTTTCGCTCATCGAAGGGCGGGTTCTCGACTCCATACGAGTGCTCAGCCTTGTACAGTTCCTTGAGACCGAATACGGAATCGAAGTCCTCGACAATGAGATCACCTCGCAGCACCTGGACACGCTGGTTCGCATCGAGAACTACGTGAATATGAAGCTTGCCCAAGTGGGCCGAGCTTACTAGGTCTGACGACCAGGGTACCGCTGCGGGGGAGCGCCAAGCGACATCCCGGTATTGGATCTACAGTCCGATGCGAGCAGCGCGACGGGCATGTCGGCTATCCCCCGTCCGGGTGGCGGCAAAGTCTCGTCCCGGTGTTTGGCCGTTTGCCCACCAAGCGGACACCCGCTAGGCCGGTATTTGGCGGTTTGGTCGGAGGCCCACGATGTTTTCGTGGAAGATCAGGATGTGATTCTCGGGTTTGGGCTGCCGATCGGATTGAGCGCTGATTTGCACAGCGTCCGGGTCGTCGCGATCGGCGGATTCGACCTCCGCTTACACCCCCATCCGCTTCGGAGGAAAGCCCGACAGCCGGGCCCCGAGGAATAGGGCTGCAGATGATGGCTGCAGTGCGGAATGAGCTCGCGTTCGACGGGTGCCGAGAGTGTCCAACCTTCGTCGGCCCCCCCGGAGGCGCCGTTTTCGCGTGCCTGCACATGCCCGGCCGGCCCGCCCGACGGATGGTGGTTCTTTGCTCGTCCATCGGGGCTGAATGGAAGTACAACTACCGTCGAGAGGTCCTTCTCGCTCGTCGTTTGGCGAAGCTAAGGGTCGCCGCGGTCCGGCTGCACTACCTCGGTACCGGGCACAGCGACGATGGCGAGGTCACTTTCCGGGGGATGGTCGATGATGTCGAGCATGTCCGCGACTGGGCGCGCCGACAGGCCGATGTCGAGCAAGTGGTTTATTTCGGCAGCCGCTTGGGCGCATTGGTAGCCGCTGCTGCTGGTCGCGAAACCCGTTCGCCGCTGGCCTGTTGGAACGCGCCCGCAACGGGGGCCGCCTACTTTAAGGAGCTCTTCCGGATTCTTCGCGTCGGCCGCCTGGCCGGGTCGGGCAGAGCAGACGAAACGCCTGCTCCGCAGGACCTTTTGTGTTCCGGACATTCTCTGGACATCCTGGGCTATACGTTAGGTTCGGCGCTCTACCTGTCGGCCCGTACGATCTGCTTCGCCGTCGAGCTCGGTCCGCACACGCGGACGGTCAAGATGGTTGAGATCGGCGATACCCGTCACACGCAACAAGCAGCGGGTCACGCCATGAGTCTTCGCGAACGGGGCTTCGACGTCACTACGAGCGTGGTAGGAGACGAACGATCCTGGTGGTTCGACGACGCCGACTGGGGAGCGGATGAGCACCGGGGTGCTGTGGGCAGGCTCGTCGAAGAGACAGCCGTTTGGCTCGCCACCGTCCCGGCCAGAGAGGTGTCTTATGGCGGCTAAGACCCGAGCCCATGCAGGTGACGAGCACTGCGTGTACATCCCCGTTGAGGCGGACCACGTTTTCGGCGTGGTAACCGAGCCGGCGGGAAAGCCCAGCGGCTACGACGTTCTGCTGCTCCCCGGGGGTATGTACACCCCGTCGACGAATCGCAACCGGATGTTCGTCAACCTCGCCCGCGAGCTTGCTGGCTACGGACACAGAGCGCTGCGGATCGACTATCGCGGAGTCGGCGAGAGCACGGGGGTAGTAGGGCCATACGCCCTCGGTGATCCCAATCCGGCCGATGTGGTGGGGGCAACTGAATGTTTGGCCACTGGCGGTCGAACTGATCTTGTAGTGGTCGGCTGCTGTTACGGTGCGCGCGCGGCAATGCACGCCCTCGCCGAAGGCCCACGCTTGCGATCCATGGTGCTGATGGCGCCACCGCTGGGCGATGAAGCGCGCGGAGACATTGGCGACTCCTGCGACGTGGGGGGTTTGTTCTTGAAGCATGCCAAGACTCTGAGAGCCCGAGGAATACCCACGTTGTTCGTCTACGGTGCGGAAGACAGTTATTACCGCGACTTTCTGAGAGTGCGTCACGCGTCCCTTGAGGGTTTGTTTTCCAAAGATTCATCGTTGGACATACGGGTGCTGCCGGGCGAGCTGCACGGCTTGAGCCGGGTCACGGCCCAGGAGCTGTTCGTGCGGACAACGCTTGACTGGATTTCGCAGTTGGCGACCGATCAGCATTTATGAGCGCGGAGGCCACACCGAACTGCTACATCCTTTGGTCAGCTCTCTTCCCGGACACAGATTGTTTGAATGCCAAGTTTGCGTAATAGCCTTCGCGCCTCACCCAACTGGAGGCGATAAAGTCGAACGCCGGGTGTCGTTGGGCACCGCTTGAGCCACGGCTTGAATTCCCCCATGAAGTGCAGCACCGAGGTATGCCGCGGTCCGTCTATCTCGGGCACAACTCCTCTAGGCCAGTCGGTGTATTCGAGAAACCGGCCGATTTCAAACCGATTCAGATGGCCTGGCAGCTGCTTTACGGCGCCCCGTTCAAGCAACCAGATATTCATCGCGTCTTGTTCGTTATAGTAGATATAGCGGCTTTTGCTTCCCCCGAGGACGCCGACAACAGCGTTTTTGACCGTCGGCATCAAACTTGTACTCAGCCAAATTGCTCCAGCATTGAAGTATGGTCTTCCGTAGTGCGACGGAAACTGGTCGACGAAGCCGGGGAGGGCAGCAGACTCCCCAACGGTTGGACTGAATTCGTCTCGGACTACACCCAATTGTGAAGCCCCGACGGACTCGAATGGTGATGAGATGTCGTCCAGTACCAGGAGGTCGGAATCAAGATAGACAAGGTGCGGTCGCTGCACAAAGTCCGAACTGAATTCAAATCGAAGAAACGTAGTCGTAGTTATATAGGCCAGTTCCATAGTGCGGCATTTTTCATATCTTTCATCCAACCTGCGCCACTTAACATCGAAAGACCCGAAGCCAAGTGCCTTCGAAAAAGCCGC
This sequence comes from uncultured Mycobacterium sp., assembly GCF_964249325.1. Classification (NCBI taxonomy): domain Bacteria; kingdom Bacillati; phylum Actinomycetota; class Actinomycetes; order Mycobacteriales; family Mycobacteriaceae; genus Mycobacterium; species uncultured Mycobacterium sp. The sequence continues at coordinate 4,974 of NZ_CAXUCH010000263.1, forward strand.
AACTGCGTCAGCATGAGGCTTGGTCAGATCGTGGGTGATTATTCGTATCGCGATCGACTTTCGGTCAGACGCTGAAGTTGAGTGCGCGACCGACATGATAGTGACCAGCCCAGGCAGCAGGTAGTCTTCGTCAAAACAAAGGCCTATGGCGTACATCTAGCACGATCCTGGGTGGACACCAATGCGTCGTCTCGGTTAGGGAATAGCTCCCGAGACGTAATGAAAACTGCCCTGTGAAAATCGCTCATCGTATTGGGCGCCTTCGGTCACCGCGGCCGTAAAAGCATTGTGGCATGACCTGTGCGTCTCCGCGCCAATTTTTATTTTCTGCACCCATCGCGCTGACTACACCCCGTGTAGGTGTCACGGTCCGGTCCGCGAGACCCACTTTCCTGGGTGTGGACTCGACCTCGTCGACAAGAGCCGGATCGCTTCCGGCGATACCGGTCGTTGCAATTGCTGTGCCTGCCGATAGTGCGGTTTCTCCACTGCTGGGCCCAGCAAGCGGTAGCCTGCCTCGATAGCCAGTTGCCACCGGTGGCGACGAGAGACTTGATCAATGGCCACGCCGAAAACGACGAGCCGCCCGGCCGTCGACGGTGGGGATGACGCGCTGCCGCCGCCCGCCCGGCGGGTCCGTGTGATGCTGTTCCGCGTGGTGGCCGTTGCCGTCGCGGTCGTTGCCACCCTAGGCCCGTTTTCCGCACTGGTTGAGTGAAGGGACCTGGTTGCGGCGGGTTG
>NZ_CAXUCH010000264.1:0-5713 GCF_964249325.1 uncultured Mycobacterium sp.
ACACTGCTCTGCGGTGGGACCACGCTGGGCGGCGGCACCGGACTCGGCGATGGCGGCGGGGAGCTGAGCGGCGGCGGGGCTACAGGCTTGGTGCTCTGCGGCGCCGGAGGCGCATGATGTTCGGTGGTGCTTGTCAGCGAGTACGCCACTCCGCCGATTGCGATCATCGACATAAGGGCAGCGAGCCCGATGGCCAATTGCGGCAGACGGTATCGCCGCCGCTTCCGTTTCCGCTCGGCGGGTGGCTCGATGGTTGGCAGCAGTTGCGACGGGGCGGCGCGGGCATCGTCGGGGTAGGAGCTGTAGAAGGAACCGGTGAATGGCAACGGTTCCTTGCCGCTGTCGTCGGCTTCCGACCAGGCCAATTGGCGAGGCGTCGCGTCATCGCCGAGAAGCGCATCGCCGTTGATTGCGCCGAAGCCACCGGTAGACAAGCCGAAAGCGTCGTCTAGCGTGCCGACCGCACCATCCGCTGTGCTGAAAGTCCCCGTCGGCGAAGCGAAGCCGCCTGTCGACGCACTCAAGCTGCCCGTGGAGGCGCCGGCCATCGCCGCCACCGCCGTCGGTGCTTCGATCTCGTCCTCTGCCTGCCCATCCACTGGGGGTTGCCCCGCGATCATCATCGCCCCGACTGCAGCGGCGAGCTCAGGTTGCACAGCCGTCACGACAGGTGAGTTAGCGTGAGACGAAAGGCGTTGCGCAACCGAGGGTATTCTCGCCATACCGCCGGCCATCGCCACCGCGGCGAGGTCCTTGCGGTCTATCTTGTTGCGCATCAACATCTCGTCGAATGCGACAAACACACCGCAGAGCCGATCTTCGACCATGCTGCCCAGATCGGCTCGAGTAATTCGGATTCGGGCGCCTTGTCCCGCAAGTTCAGTGGCCAGTTCGGTCGCTTCATCGGTCGACAGGCGCTCCTTGGCCTTGCGACATTCCTCGAGTAGCTGGGCCAAGTCCCCCACCGCAGCGGTGCTGGCGGGATCGGCCTGGCCGGTGTGACCGATGCCGTCCAACGCGTGCATCATCAGGACCTGGTCAATCGCCTCGCCGGAAAAGTCGCGACAGCGCAGCGTTTTCGCAATAGGCGTGAAGCCGGTCGCAGCATCAGCCAGCGTGATGCTGGTGCCGCTCGCTCCGAAGTCGAACAGGGCCACCACACCGGCAGCCGGCAGGCGTGCCTGACTGTTCAACGCCGTCAACGCTGTGACGGCATCGGAAACGAGGCGCGGCGCCATGCCGATTCTGGCGAAACCCGCGTGGGTACTCAGCGCTTCCTGCAACGCGCGCAGTGCTTGGAGTTCCCAGTGCGCGGGTGCCGCGATCGCAATATTCGAAGTCGATGCGTCAGCACCTGTGGCTGCGATCATCGCGTCGAGCGCCTCGACCAGCAACAGCGCCGGGTCGTGATCCGTTCCGGTAGCCGACACCACGGCGTTGCAATCACCAACCCTTTCGACAAAGCCGGTCATCCGTATGCCGGACCCAGCCGAATGCGAATCTTCCAGGGGGACAAAGAGTTCCGGTGAGCAGTGCGAGTAGAGGGTCAACACAGCGCGGCGGGTGACGGTCGGACTGCCGTTACGCACCGCGACTAGGTTGGTGGTCCCGATCGACAACCCCAACGGGTCGTACATAAAGCGAATACTTTCGTCGATAGCGGTCGGTGGCCAGCGTCAACCATAGCCACGATGTGCACTTTTCCGAATCGGGCACAACCTCATTGGTATGCGGTCGATGCGGTTGTGTCACCGAAGTGATATCGCCATCGTCTTGACAGGTTCCGCCGATCTCACACCACAGTCAGTGGCAGCGATCGCCTCGGCTGGAACTGGAATGTCGATCCGCGGCTGACCTTGGCGGTCGATACCTCGGGCAATTCGCCAGCCGGTGTGTCAGTTTCGACGAAATCTGCGGTCCAGTCGCTGCTGGTCCCGGTGACCTGAACCTGAATATGCGGGTCCACCGCGGTGGCGATCGCCTGCAGCGGCTGAGTGGATTGCGGCGAACACAGCGCTATCCAGGCACCGTCGTCGTGAGCCGGGGATCGCTGCACCACCAGCCGCTGGCCGGCAATCTCGGCCACAACGTAGCCGGCGGGATTAAGCAGTGGATGCAGTTCGAGAACCGCTAAGACACCGCCGATCCCGCCAGGTAGCGACAACGCCCGCTGAATCCGTTCGGCACCAAGCCCAGCCACGCCGGTCAGCTGCCGGATGCACACGGAGCTGGCCAAATCGGCGGCGGCCCTCGCCCGCGCCTGCACGGCGATCGCAAATGACAGATACAGCAGATGCATCTGCAAACCCACCTCGTCGGCGATGCGCACCAGCGCCGAATGCGAGAACGCGCCGAAGTCGAGATCGGATACCAGCGGGCCCGAGTAGTCGGCTTGGCCTTCATCGGCACGGTCGATCGCGTCGAGTTCCCATGTGGCGGCGCGGGTTTGACGCACGATGTCGAGCGCCGGGATGCCCTCGGCAGGCGGGTAGGACTCGTCGATGATGACCGTCCACGCACAGTGCGGATGCCGGTCCGACGGCACCCGGGGCGGTCGGTGGATGGGACGCATCTGTGCTCGCGGATTGGTCGCCACCGCGGTGGCATCGAAGGTCGGGTCCTCGATGGTGTGACACATGCCGAAGACGTACTCGTCGCCGATGGGTTCCACGTCGAGCAGGGCGCCGCAATGGTCGAGGTGGAACTCGCCGTGCCAGCGGTCGTGCACGGTGTAGCGGAAATCCATGAACTGCGGCGGCGCGCCGATATCGAGCTGTAGCCCTTTGAAGATGGTGGGCACATCGTCGCCCTCGTAGTTCAGCGCACGCTGCATGCGTTTGGTGTAGACGGGGCTGGCGCCGGCCCACTCCTCGATGGCGATCTGCAGCATCTCTTCGTGGCCGAACTCCTTGATGCACCACGCCATGCCGGAGCGGTCGATCATGTGCCCGATCAGCAACAGTTCCGGGAGCAAAACGGCCAGTTGCTCGCGCGACAGCCGCGCGTATCGGGATTCGCTCACGACTTAAAAAATAGATGCGACTATGTTATAAAGTCAACGATGACCGTTACGGCAGGCCGTTCCGTCGCGCCCACGCGACGCACCGCCGCGCCCCGCAAACGCGGGGACCGGACGCGAACCAAAATCATCGAGGAGACGGTCCGCTGCATCATCGAGGAAGGGTTTGAAGCCGCCACCGCCAAGCACGTCGCCGAACGCGCGGGCGTGACGTGGGGCGTCATCCAATACCATTTCGGCGACCGCAACGGGCTGCTGATGGCCGTCGTCGACGACGGGGTGGCGAAACTGCTCGACAGCCTGTCGTCGGCCGATGTCAGCGAATTGCCGCTACGACAGCGCATCGAGGTCGTCGTCGATACGGCGTGGGCGTGCTACAGCAGCCCTACATCGTTGGCTGCCTTCGAGATTCTGCGATCCACTCGCGGCTTGGGCGAGTCCTCGCGACGTCATCTCTTCGAGATCAACTCTGCGATCAACCGGCTGGGCTCCTTGATCTCCGATGACCCAGCCGATGATGGCGTGGCCGAAGTGATTTGGGCGACGCTACGTGGCGTGGTGCTCGCCCATATGCTCACCGGTCTGCCGATCGACTGGCAGCGGGAGCGCCGAGCGTTGATCGATATGGTCACCCATTACCTACAGCGTTGTGCTCCAATGACGTGATGAGCTCTCACCCCTCCGCGCACGCCGCCGCCGACATCGCCGCAATCGAACAGGTCAAGTACCGCTACCTGCGGGCGTTGGACACCAAGCACTGGGACGACTTCGCCGACACCCTGACCGAGGACGTCACCGGCGATTACGGATCTTCGGTCGGCGAAGAACTGCACTTCACCAACCGCACCGACCTGGTCGACTACATACGATCGGCGCTGGGTCCTGGCATCATCACCGAACACAGGGTCACCCATCCGGAGATCACGGTGACCGGCGACGAGGCCTCGGGCATGTGGTACCTGCAGGACCGCGTCATCGTCCCCGAATTCAACTTCATGCTGATCGGCGCGGCGTTCTACCGCGACCGCTACCGGCGCGCCGACGAAGGCTGGAAGATCAGCGCCACCGGCTATGACCGGACGTATGAGGCGACAATGTCCCTGGCCGGCCTGGACTTTAAGGTGAAGCCCGGACGCGCGTTGGCCTGACCAGGCGCGGGCCGAGCGTGAACTTTGCGACGCGACACGCCGAAAATGCGTCGCATAGTTCACAGTCGAGTGTTGATCTGGGCCTATTGCCCGATCGCCATCAGCGCGCCAGGTTGCAGCCAACGAATGATCTGCACCAGCGTGTCGTCGTCGATGGCCACGCATCCCTCGGTGGGTCCGCCGTCTGTGGTATGGAAAAAAAACGCCGCCCCGTTGCCGGGGACGCGAGCGGTGTTGACGCCCATTACCACCGCATGTTTGTACTGCGGGATGTCGAGGTTCTCGCTTGCGGCGGTGTTGAATTGGCACTGGTCTTGTCGGCAGACCTGCATGGTGTTGAAAGAGGGACTGTGGTCGTCGCCGCTCCACCAGTGGTCGGGACCGACCTGCACGTATTTAAGCCCGCCACCGGGATTCGGCGCGGTGCCAAATGCGTACGGCAGCGTGAACACTCCCATCGGGGTTGCCGGGTATCCGCTCTTTGCCTGGGGCGCCAACCCCGCCGATCCGACATGGGTGGGTATGCCGGCCGCGATCGCCTGCCAGCCTGTGGCGGTGCGCTGATATACATCCATCTTGGCGTTCGAACCGCCCACTCCGACAACCGAAATCACTTGGTTGGCATTGCCGACGGAGCGTGCGAACCATGGGTTCACCACCGCAGCACTCAGCGGCGCGACCGCCAGTGTGAAGCCGACCGCGCACACTGCAGCGCACAGCAGGCCCACCAGTCGGCGCACCGTTTCATGATCGGCGCGGCTGAATCTCAGGGTCAAGTAAAGATTTCGACTCGATTAGGTCACCGCCCGCTGTCGAGCCGGCATCAGCCGATGACGCATCGGGGATCCGCCTCTATGATCGGTGCGGATGTCCTCGTCAGGTGGCGAGAAGAGTTGGCCAGCTTAACTTTTGAAGCGACCAGCTGTTGCGCTCCTCCGCGACGCGGTCATCGATGCCGACCGTGTGCCGGTTGACCGCCTTGCCCAACTGACTGGCCGCACCGAATGACCAACCTATCCCCAGGGGGATCAGAGCGCCCGATGACACCGACGAATCGCCGTACGACGCCGTCTGACCAAGAGCAAACCACTCGGCTCGGGGTGGTGAGCGAGGAGCGCTCACCGCTCACCGTCTGGCTCGGGTCGGCGATGTACACCTTTCCCGCCGACCGCGACGTCACCGTGGGCCGCGACCGCGACTGCGACATCTGTCTGCATGACGGCGATCGCGCCAAGCTTGGCCTGATATCGCGCATGCACGCAATCTTGCGGTTCGACGGGGCGCAGTGGGTTGTGGTGGACAAAAGCCAGAACGGTGTTTTCGTCGACGGGGTGCGTGTCCCGATGCTCCCGATCGGCGACCGCCAGAGGATTACACTCGGCAGCCCGCGCGGACCACAGCTGACCTTCCGTGCCGCGACGTCCGTGCCGGCCTCTGAACCGCGTAATCCCCCGACGCTGGAACGCATGCCGTCCAACCAGAATCAAGCTGGCAGCGCTCAAACGACCCGGTTACCCCGGCCGGTGATTGCACCGCCGCCTGGACC
>NZ_CAXUCH010000265.1:0-5661 GCF_964249325.1 uncultured Mycobacterium sp.
ACATCCTCACCATCAACGCCGCCATCATGCTCACCCTGAGTGCCGGTCAACACGCCAAGACCCGCATCGGAAAGCGAGCGTGATCACGCTCTTCGCCAGTGCGATGATCTCCGGCCGAACGACGACTATCTACGGCGACGGCAGCGCAACCCGAGACTACGTTTACATCGATGACGTCGTAACTGCCTTTGTGTGCGCCGCGCATGCGCCAATCACGACGACCGGCACTTTTAATATCGGCACCGGCGTACAGACGACGCTCACCGAGCTGCACCAGCTGGTCGCAGCGGAAGTCGGCGTCTCGGGGCCACCCGATCACGCCGGGTCCCGTACCGGCGAGGTGCATGCGAGTGCCCTGGACCCAACCCGGGCGCGCCGGGTACTGGGCTGGAAGCCCGAAACCAAACTGACCGAAGGCATCAGTCGCACCGTCGACTGGCTGCGGGCGAGCCTCGATCACCAGGCGTCTGCACTCGCCCACGTCTGAGAACGGCAACCACAATCGTCAGCGGCGATGTAGCAACGCGGTGTTGGTGACGTTTGAGAAATGATAGGGCGGGATGCTAACGAAGGTGCCGGCGGTGAGGTCCACTCAGGTGGACTAGTTACCTGGCCGGCGGCGTAGGGACTCGCGGGCAAGGAACTCACGGAAGTAGGCCAGTGATGCATCGGCGACGATTGCCGGAAGGAGAAGTTCGAGGGAGCGGGTTAGCCGTTCGATGTGATCGTTGCGGTCTGCTGTCATGGATAGCAACTCCGCGCCGAGCATGGCGTTGAGGATTGATTCGCTAACCAGGTCGGGATCAAGCCCTTCGCGAACGTCGCCTTCAGCGCTTGCGCGGTTGGCCTGGGTTGTCATCGTGTCCAACCGGCTGCTCCAGACCTGGGAGGCCGTGCTGTTGAATTCCGCCAGCCCGCGGGTGAGTTGCTCGGCAGTGTGGGCTGTTTTGTCGGACACAAGGAGGTCTGTGACGACGAAGACCCCGTGGATCATGTTCTCGAGTGCAGGCGAGGGCGATTGGCAGACGTGTTCGAACACGCCGCGGGTCATTGTGGTGCCTTGTTCGATGATGGCGGTTGCCAGCGCTTCTTTGGAGTCGAAGTGGTGGTAGAGGGCACCTTTGGTCATTCCCGCACGCTCGATGATCTCGCCTAGCCCTGCGGCCGCGTACCCGACCTCGCTGAACAGATCTATGGCGGCATCGAGAATTCTTTGGCGGGTGGTTTCAGACCGGGCTTGGGGCACCATCGTCCCTCGACCTCCGCAGTGCGGTAGACGTGTGTTTGCGCTTTGCCAATTTCTGCTAGCTATCCGGCTGTCCCTGGCTGAAGGCCAACAGCGGTGGGACTGGCGGTCGGTATGCAGTTAGGCGGCGGCGGTGATGTGGTGTCTAGTGAGGGCGCCTGAGAAACCTTTTTCACAGCCAGTGCATGGCGTCGTTTGATGAATTGGACGAAGTAATCGATTCGATCAGGATTTGTGAAGCTGGGTAGTGCCAGTATCCATGCTCTTTGCAGGTTATCGAGGTGGTGCTCCGGTTGGCCGAGATCGCTGATTCGGCGCATACCCGCCCACAGCGCCACCAGCATTTTGGCGATGTCGTCAGGATCGGTGTGATCAACGACGTCGCCGTCGGCGACCGCTTTTTCGATGACGGTGGTAACGAACTTGATCCATGCGTGCCACAGTCTGGCCGGCACGGCGGTTGTGTTATCCAGCGTTTCGAGCAGTCGGGCGCCGGCTCGGGCCACTTCGTGTTGGATGTCTTGAACGGAGAGCAAGTAGAAAAGGTCGATCAGTGTTTCTAGTCCCGACATTCTGCGGGCAAGCGTGTCTCTGACTGCCGCACGAGTCATTTCGCTGAGGTCGTCAACGATCGCCAACGCCAGTGCTTGCTTAGACGGGAAGTGAAAATACATGGCACCTTTGGTGAGTTCGGCGTCTGCCAGGATGTCATCGAGGCTGACCATGCTGTACGAGCGGTGAGCGAACTGGCGTGATGCGGCGGCGATGAGCCGTTGGCGTGTGCTGTCGGCTCGCCGCTCGCCGGCCTCAGTCATCGTCACCCCTGTCTCGTTGCCGTCGCCGAGCGGCGGAATCGCTTCCGTCAACGCGATTTTGCCGCCGAGTCGGTCCCGTCGATGATAGGGGACGATGACCTGCCGAGTCTGCACCCAGTGCTGACCAGGCTGGGCGTTGCGCTGTGTCCATCGGAGTCTTCCGTCCGTCCGCAGGCTTCTCTCCACCTAGCGTCCCCCACTTATTCATCTTACCTAGGATACTTAAAGTTTGTAGTACTAGAAGTGTCATAAACCTTTACATAAGTTCGGTAAGTATGTACATTCCCTATTTAAGTACATCGCCGGTATATCGGCGCCGCGGGCTCGCGGGATGACCGTGCGCCTCCGTGTCGGCCTGCTTGCCTGGAGGAGCACATGTCGTTGGCGACCACGCAGCCGGAAATACTGGCATCTGCTCCCTCCGTCTCGAGGACGCGGCTATGTGCGGGGTGCTCGAACAAGCACCAGGCCGCTGGGGCTGGCATGGCCGCCAATCCGCGGCTTGAGCGGCGGCGTAACGGGAGCCCGGGCGACTCACCGATAGACATCCTGACGCGGTTGCCTGCCGTGGTGCTCCTGGAGCGGATGCCGGTTCCTTCGCTCGCCATGGCGCGAGACGGCGTCATCTTGTTCGCGAATACGGCGTTTGCAGAGATGATGGGCTACCGGCAGGAAAGCCTAGCCGGATTGGCTTTACCTCAGGTTTCCCGTACGGCGCTGGAGACGCTATATGCGCTTTCGGACGTGTATGCACCGCCGAATATGGTCGAGTTGCAGCATCATGAGGGTTGGACGGTGCGCGCCAAGATGAGCAAGTCGGCGCTGATGCGTAGCGACGATCCGGTGCTGCTGGTGACGTTTGAGAATTTGACCGAGCGGCTGTGGATGGACAGAACGATAGTGCGCTAGGGCTCGACCCTCTCGGCGCAGAGAGGGTGAACCGACTTTGTCGTCGGCGGGGTTCTATATCTTGCATCCGGCCGGGCTGAACATGCCGAAGGCGGAAAACGCCTCGCCCGATTGTGGACTCGTGCAATCAGTCGCTGACGGACAACGCCGCAGCGGTGCGAATGGACCACCATGGCGGTCTGAAGATTCGCCTTTCATAGTCGCCCAGACGATTCGGTGACAATGTTCTTTAGGCGCGCACGAATGCGTCCGACTGTACTAGTTCGATTGGCGCAGCGGGCGAACCGTCCAAGCTCCGCGATGCTGTAAGTCGCGGTCCGTGGCACGACAACTGTCTCGGCCGGCCCGCCGGGCATTGCGACCGCTATGGCGGGCGTGTACTCGTGGCGATCGACGCCCATGTGCAGATCGATGGCCACCCGGTTCCCCGCGGCCAGCGATCATCGGCAAGAGCTGGATCGTACCGATGGTCGCTGTTGCCTTGCTGGACACCCGACAGCATGCTGACCCCACCTCGTAGCGGCGCACCTCCCCGGGTCGGATTTCATGGTCGGAAGTCTCTGCCACCTTGTGAGTTTTGGTGCTTTTACATGCCCAAGTGGCTAGTGAAGACTATATATGCAGAATATCGCTTTACAATGCGACCGATAGTATGTATTTTACCTATTGGATGCAACGTCGGTATACACCCACGACCACACCCAGGCACTGCGAATAGCCGCTGCCGGCTTCCGGCGCGGCCCGCTTCCGTTAGGAGGAGCACATGTCTTTTGTGACCACACAGCCGGCACTGCTGACCTTCGCGGCCGGACACCTGCAAGGCATCGGCTCGGCAATGGCCGCGGGGAATATGGCGGCGGCAGGCCCGACGACCGCCGTGGTTCCCGCGGCGGCGGACGAGGTCTCGGCGCTGACGGCGGCCCAATTTGCCGCACACGCCCAGATGTACCAGGCGATCGGGGCCCAAGCCACCGCGATTCACGAATTATTCGTGAGCACCCTCGGGATCAGCGCCGGTTCGTACGCGGCTACCGAAGCCGCAAACGCCGCAGCGGTTCTCTGAGCTGCAAAAGCGCCAGCGATGGATTTCGGGGCGTTGCCACCGGAGATCAACTCCGCCCGGATGTATGCAGGTCCAGGGCCGGGGTCATTGCTGGCCGCCGCAGCCGCCTGGCAGGGGTTGGCCGCCGAATTGCATTCGGGCGCTGCCGCTTACACGTCGGTGATCTCGGGTCTGACCAGCGGGCCGTGGCTAGGGCCGTCCTCAACTGCGATGGCGGCCGCGGCCGCACCCTACGCGGCGTGGATGAGTGCCACCGCCGGGCAGGCTGAGCTGGCAGCCACCCAGGCCCAAGCGGCGGCGGGCGCCTATGAGGGGGCGTTTGCGATGACGGTGCCGCCGCCAGTGATCGCGGCCAACCGTGCTCAGCTGGCTTCGCTGGTTGCGACCAACATTTTCGGGCAAAACACTCCGGCGATCGCGGCGACCGAGGCCCAATACGGCGAAATGTGGGCCCAGGACGCCGCGGCGATGTATGGCTATGCCGCGAATTCGGCGGCAACTACCGCGAAAATGACGTCGTTCACCCCGGCGCCGCAGACCACCAACGCGGCCGGGTTGGCCGCGCAGGGGGCCACGGGTGCCCAGGTCGCCAGCACGTCGACCGGCACGGGCGTGCAGTCAACGCTGTCGCAGCTGATGTCCACGGTTCCCACGACGCTACAGAGCCTCGCGTCGCCCAGTTCGTCGACGTCGCCGACACCGGGACTTTCGGGAATCCTGAGTGGGCTTTCAGGTGGGTCTTCCTCCGCGTCGTCCCCAACCACGACAGGGCCCCTGGGAGCGCTTGGTTCCGCGTCGTCCGGTTTCTCGCTCGGAGGCATCGCCTCCAGCGTGGTTTCCTCATATGCGGCTCTCCCTGGCTTTTTCGGCATGTTTTTGGGGGCCAACGCACTGGGGCCACTTCTCGCCTCGTACACAGGCCCACTGAACAGCGCCCTTGTGAATCCCGCCGCCGCGGCCGCACCCATAGCCGCGGGTGCGGGCGCAGCCGCGCCCATAGCCGCAGGTGCAGCTGCCGGCGCGGCCGCTGAGGGTGCGCTGGGCTCAGGGTTCGCTGGAGGCGTCGGTGGTTTTGCAGGATGGGGTGGTCTGGCAGGGCTAGGTCAAGCGGCCACAGTCGGAGGATTATCAGTGCCGCCGAGCTGGGGCTGGGCCGCGACAGCTCCGGCGGCGATGCTGGGTAGCGTTCCGTTGGCAGCACCAGGCGTCAACCTCGGCGCCGCAGGTGCGGTACCACTGGCCGCTGGACTACCACTCATGATGGGCGGGCTACCGGCCGCCGCCGCAGCGGCTCCAGGCGGGATAACCGCTGCGAAGTACGGACCGCGCCTCGCCGTGGTGGCACGCTCGCCGGCTGCCGGATACCCGCCAACCCCGGCATCCCCGCAGACCCCAGCGGGGTATCCAATACCCCCTGGACTTCCTCCGCCGGCCCCCGGCTACACGCCCGCCATCGTCTACGTGCCCACCAATGGGCAGGCAGCGGCTCCGGTGTGACAGGAGGAGGTGCATTCATTTTCGCTCCCGACCACAGCGACTGGAATTTCGTATGCACATCAGTAAGGAGACATTCAGATGCCTACGCGTTTTATGACCGACCCGGACCAGATGCGGGCGATGGCGGGCCG
>NZ_CAXUCH010000266.1:0-2242 GCF_964249325.1 uncultured Mycobacterium sp.
GTTGTGGCCGGGACGTCGGCGGCGGTCCAGGTTGACGCGGCGGAGGGCCCGCCGGGCGCCGCGGCTCCTGCGGACGGCGCGGCTCCTGCGGGCGGCCGGGATATGGGATGCGCTGGGTTGGCGACTGCGAGGGCGGAGGAGTGGCTCGTGGACCAGGAGTGGTCGGGCGCGCCCATTCGGAGGGGTCGCCGCCGGAAGGCCCTTGCGGATTCGTCACCAGCGCGATTGTGCCTCATTGAGCTGAGCGAAGTCTATGAGGTCTACAGCTTGGCGAAGCAGGGATCCGATTCGCCGGGGGGAATCGGCGCGTTGCGCGTCGAAAAATGCGCTGCGACACCATCGTTGGTGACCTGCACAGTGTCGGCGTGAATGCCGAGCGGATAGTCGTTGGTCAGGCTGGACGCGAAGGCGTCCAGCGCTGCCTGCGCGGTCTCGTGCGGCACCGTGGTACCCAGCGCCGTCACTTTGACCACCTGCAGCGACAACCCGTTGTTCGCGACCTGCGGCTTGACGGTGACACTGCCCAGACCCAGCGCACCCCTGAGTTCGACCGTGCCGTCTGCAGGGTTGGTGGTCACGGTATTGACCAGGCCACCCAAGAGCGGGACCGCGACTTGCACCGTTTGCTTGATGCCTTCTGACGACCAGGTCACGTTGGCGTCGAGGGCGCCGATGGTGCCCTTCGAGTTGGCGTTGCCGTTCAAATCGACCTTGTCGATGTGGATATCGGCCTTCATGCCCTTGGCGCTGCGGATTTGGTTGCCCGCCGTCTGTATCGAGATATCGCGGTAATTGCCGGTCAGATGCTGCAGCAAGAACGGGCTGGGGCCGAACGACACGCTCACCTTGTCCTGCACAACGCATTCTGTGGCCGCGGCCACCACGCTGTCCGCGCGGTGGCGAGCATACAGCTCGGCTCCGATGACACCCGCCACCAGCAGCGCCACCACAATCACGACAACCAGAACGATCGACAGCGGGTCGCGCAGGAAGCGGCGCTTGGTTTTCACTGGTGCTGGCGCGCCTTCCGAGGGCGGCTGACCAGGCGGCGGCTCAGCCGGGTAGTCCTGCGGGTACGGCGGGTGGCCGGGCGGAGGCGCTGCCGGGTAGTCCTGCGGGTACTGCGGGTGGCCGGGTGGAGGCGCTGCCGGGTAGTCCTGCGTCGGCTGGCTCGCAGGTGGCTCGGGCTGACCGGGTACTGGTTCCGTGCGATCACCCGGCGGCTGTTGCTCACCGGAACTCATCTGCCCGGTTGGCTCCTCGGACGGCGCCGCGTGGTCAGCCGGTTGGTCAGGCGGACCCTCGCTTGCTGGACGGGCCCATTCGGACGGGTCCTCGTGCGGCGGCCCTTGCGGATTCGTCACCCGCGCGATTCTGCCTTATCGACCTGCGGGATGGTGGCCTGATTTCGCAGCACAGCGATCGTGTCGCGGGCGGCGGCGACGGTGTCGAGATCGACTTCGGCGAGCACCAGCTGCGGCTGCGCGCCCGCTGCCACTACGACTTCCCCGAACGGCGATACCACCAGGCTGCCCCCCACCCCCAGCGGCGCCTTGGAGTCGGTCGGGCCCGGGTCGGCCTGACCGGCCGCGGCGACGTAGCTGGTCGAGTCCAGTGCACGGGCCCGGGCCAGCAGCGTCCACTGCTCCAGCTTCCCGGGGCCCGAGCCCCACGACGCGCTAACCGTGATCAGCTGGGCACCGCGGCGGGCCAACTCGATGTAGAGCTGGGGGAACCGGATGTCGTAGCACGTGGTCAAGCCCACTTCGACACCACCGACGGTGATCACCACCGGCTCGCGCCCCGGGGCGACGGTACGCGATTCGGTGAAGCCGAAAGCGTCATAGAGGTGGATCTTGTGGTAGTGGGCGTCGGTGGCAGGTCCCGCCGCGATCAGCGTGTTGGTGACGCGTCCGTCGCCGGCAGGAGTGAACATCCCCGCGATCACCGTGATGCCGGCATCTGCTGCGATCTGGCGCAGCCCGTCGGCCCAGGGTCCGTCGACCGGCTCGGCGATCGGGCCCAATGGGACACCGAAGCGGCACATGGTCGCTTCGGGGAACACCACCAACGTCGCGCCCGCGTCGGCGGCCCGGCTGCTGTACTCGCGCACCAGGTGCAGGTTGGCTGCCGGATCGGTGCCGCTGAGGATCTGCGCCAAGGCAATCCGCATGACCGCCAGCCTAGGGGCGATCGCAAGCGCGGCGGAGCCGGGCGCAGCGGGTCGCCCCAGTCAGCCAGG
>NZ_CAXUCH010000266.1:2342-5548 GCF_964249325.1 uncultured Mycobacterium sp.
CCCAGTCAGCCAGGGCGATCGCAAGCGCGGCGGAGCCGGGCGCAGCGGGTCGCCCTCAGGTGCGCCGTCGACCGACCATGACATGGTCTCGGGAAGTGATGGCACATGCGATATCACGCTGGCGCCGCCACCTGGCTGATATCACATGTGCCATCAAATCGGAGAAGACACTAGTCCCCTCCTCAGCTACTGGTGAGGCTATGGAGGCTGATGTGGCAGCCGCACCATCGGGGTAACGGTCAGGCGTTCTCGCCGATCCACATTGTGGTGAATCGCTGTTCGGCGATCAGCAGCTCGACCAGTTGGCTGCCGATGAAGTTCTCGATCTTGCCGCCGACCAGCGGAATGCGCACCTCGACAGTAGCCCGAAAGGTCAAACGCGCTCCGCCCGTTTCGGGCAGCGGTGCCAGCACCGCGGTACCGGTCAGCCCCACCGGCGCGTCGAGGATTGACCCGGTGACGGTCGCGTGGGCGCTGCCGCCGGTGACCGGGCCCCACGTCTCCTCCCGCCGGATACAGAGATCGCCCCGGTGAAATTGGGTGACCAGGCCCGGCAGCCGGTCGCTGCGCAATACCTGGGTAGTGATCACGTCGATGCTGCCGTCGTCGCCCAGCCGCATGGAATCGAGGGTGGCGTCGTCGGCACCGGAATCGGCCAACCGGGCCAGCCAATAGTTCTCGTCGCTAAACGCCCGGTGAACCTGTTCGACGGTGCCGCCATAGTCGGCGGACATGTCGAATGAGCGCGGCATAGCAGGTCAGGCTATACCGTCAAGGCCCATGAAACGGGGCGGTGTCGGTTCGCGGTTCGCCGGTGCTCACGTCGCGGAGGCGGTCGCCTTGGCGCCGCTGACCACGTTGCGGATCGGCCCGGTCGCGCGTCGTGTCATCACCTGCACCAGCGCCGACCAGGTGGTCGCCGCGCTGCGGCAGCTTGATGCCGAGGCGGTTCAGCCGCTGCTGGTGTTGGCCGGGGGCTCCAACGTCGTCATCGCCGATCACCTGACCGACCTGACCGTGGTGCGGCTGGCCAACAACCGCATCAGCATCGAGGGCACGACCCTGCGCGCTGAGGCCGGCGCGGTGTGGGACGACGTCGTCGTGGCGGCCATCGAGCATGGGCTGGGCGGGCTGGAATGCCTGTCCGGCATCCCGGGTTCTGCCGGCGCCACGCCGGTGCAGAACGTCGGCGCGTACGGCGCGGAAGTGGCCGACACCATCACCCGGGTGCGGCTGCTCGACCGGCGTAGCGGCGAGGTGCGGTGGGTGCCCGGCCAAAAGCTGCGCTTCGGCTACCGCACCAGCGTGCTCAAACATTCGCAGGCGGCCGTCGTCTTGGAGGTCGAGTTCGCGCTGGACGCCTCAGGCCGCAGCGCGCCGCTGCGCTACGGCGAGTTGACCGCCGTGCTGGGTGTAGCCACCGGCGAGCGAGCCGATCCGACAGCGGTTCGCCAGGCGGTGCTGAACTTGCGCAGACGCAAGGGCATGGTGCTCGACGCCGCCGACCACGACACCTGGAGTGTTGGATCGTTCTTCACCAATCCCGTTGTCGCGCAACGTGCTTACCAGCGACTGGCGGCTCAAGTCGACCGGCCGGTGCCGCACTGGCCGGCGCCGGGCGGGGTCAAGCTGGCCGCAGGCTGGCTAGTAGAGCAAGCCGGGTTCAGCAAAGGCTACCCCGCTGAAGAGGGCGCCCCCTGCCGGCTGTCGACCAAGCATGCGCTTGCTTTGACCAACCGCGGTGCGGCCACCGCCGCCGACGTCGTGGCGCTCGCCCGCACCGTGCGCGACGGCGTCCGCGATGTGTTTGGCATCACACTCGAGCCAGAACCGGTGCTGGTCGGCTGCGTTCTGTAGCCGCGGCTGACCGGAACGGGCCCTGGCCCCCGGTATCTTGGTGTGCCGTGAGCACACCCCGCGCCCTGCCGCCGATCACCCGGCGTCGGGCTTTGACGACGCTTGCGGTGGGTATGTTCGCACCGGATGTGCTCGCCGCATGCTCCGGCCGTGCCGGCAAAGAATCCGCCAAGCCGAAAGCACCGCCAGCGCCGAGCTTGACTTTTCATCCCGTCGACGCCGCCCGCAATGTCGTGCCCACCGCGCCGGTCAGCGTCGAGGTCCGCGACGGCTGGTTTCAGCATGTGGCGCTGAAAAACTCCGCCGGCAAGGTGGTGGCCGGCGCGCTCACCCGTGACCGCACCGTCTTCACGATCACCGAGCCGCTCGGCTACGACGCGACCTACACCTGGAGCGGCTCGGTGGTCGGCCACGACGGCAAGGCGGTCCCGGTGGCCGCCCGCTTCAGCACGCTGACGCCAAAGAAGAAGATCGGCGGGCAGTTCCAACTCAGCGACGGACAGACGGTCGGTATCGCGGCCCCCATCATCATCCAATTCGACTCGTCGATCAGCGATAAGGCCGCGGTGGAACGGGCGTTGAAGGTCACCACCGATCCGCCGGTCGAGGGCAGCTGGGCGTGGCTGCCCGACGAGACCGAGGGGGCGCGGGTGCATTACCGCAGTCGTGAGTACTACCCGGCCGGGACTAAGGTGAGCGTCGACGCCAAGCTCTACGGGCTGGCGTTCGGCGATGGTGCTTATGGGGCACAAGACATCTCACTGAACATCCAGATCGGTCGGCGCCAGATCGTCAAAGCCGAGGTCTCGTCGCACCGAATCCAGGTGGTCCGCGATGAGGGCGTGATCATGGACTTCCCCTGCAGCTACGGGGAAGCCGACAAGGCGCGAAACGTGACTCGAAACGGTATCCACGTCGTCACCGAGAAATACTCCGACTTCTACATGTCCAACCCGGCCGGTGGCTACACCAATGCACACGAGCGCTGGGCGGTCCGCATCTCCAACAACGGCGAGTTCATCCACGCCAACCCGATGAGCGCGGGCGCGCAAGGCAACACGAACGTCACCAATGGCTGCATCAACTTGTCGACGTCGGACGCCGAGCAGTATTACGCCAGCGCGATCTATGGCGACCCCGTCGAGGTGACCGGCAGTTCCATCCAGCTGTCCTACGCCGACGGCGACATCTGGGACTGGGCCGTGGACTGGGACACCTGGGTGTCGATGTCGGCGCTGCCTCCGCCGAGCGGATCCAAACCCGCGCCGGCGGCGATGCCGCGCACCGCGCCCGCGACGCCGAGCAACGCGCCCACGTTGTCAGGCACGCCCACCACGACGCGGCCTAGC
>NZ_CAXUCH010000267.1:0-1768 GCF_964249325.1 uncultured Mycobacterium sp.
ATGTGCAATCACTGTGCAGAGAAGCCAAGGAAAAGAATCGTGAGAGTTGGTACATGGCCTATATCATGGACACCAACGAAGAAGAAAGAGCTAAGGGCAAGACTGTGGAAGTTGGGCGTGCCCACTTTGAGACCAAGAAGAAGAGGTACACCGTGTTGGATGCCCCAGGCCACAAGAACTATGTGCCCAACATGATCGCCGGCGCCGCGCAGGCCGACGCCGAGGAACTGGCCGCCTTACAGGCGGCGTTCACCCGGTCACCATGGGCGGCGCGCACACCGGTCGCGGTTGAGGTGCCGTTCGAAATGGCGATCGGCGAGACCGTGGTGCGTGGCCGGATCGACGCGGTGTTCGCCGACCCGAATGGCGGCGCCACGGTGGTGGACTGGAAGACCGGTGAACCACCGGATGGGCTGGAGGCCATGCGGCAGGCAGCGGTCCAGCTGGCCGTCTACCGGCTGGCATGGGCGGGGTTGCAGGGCTGTCCGGAATCCGCGGTGCGCGCCGCCTTCTACTACGTGCGCACCGGGGTCACCGTCGAGCCGGACCTGCTGGCCGGACCCGACGAGTTGGCCGGGCTGGTGAGCAACACCTCGGCGTAGCGGTCGTGGTTACATTTGTGTCGTGCGGCAGCTGATGACGGATGGCCGTGGCGAAAGATAGGTTGGCCGGTCTCGACGACACGCTGACCGCTCGGCCCGGCCATGCACTGGTCGGCGTGTTGCGAATTCCGGAAAGCCCTGTCAGCCCGGTGCGCATCATCGTGCGCCGGGTCGCCATCGCTGTCGTCGTATTGCTCGCCGCCGCTTTGGTCGTCTATCTCGGGCGCGGCGGCTACCGCGATCTGAAGGGCGGCCCGCTGACCTTCTTGGACTGCGTGTACTACGCCACGGTGTCGCTGTCCACCACTGGATACGGCGACATCACCCCTATCACCGAATACAGCCGTCTGGTCAACGTTGTGGTCATGACGCCACTGCGAATCGCGTTCCTGGCCGTGTTGGTCGGCACGACGCTCGAGGTTCTCTCCGAGCGGTCCCGGCAGGGATGGAAGATCCAGCGTTGGAGGAGCAGAGTGCGTAACCACACCGTCGTCATCGGCTACGGCACTAAAGGCAAGACGGCGGTCGCCGCCATGCTCAGTGATGAAGCGGCACCCAGCGACATCGTCGTCGTCGACACCGACCAAGCCGCCCTGGACCACGCGTCGGCCGCTGGCCTGGTCACTGTGCACGGTGACGCGACCAAAGCTGACGTGCTGCGTTTAGCAGGGGCGCAGCATGCGGCGTCGATCGTGGTGGCCGCCAACCGTGACGACACCGCCGCGCTGGTCACCCTGACGGCCCGAGAGATCGCGCCGAAGGCCAAGATCGTCGCCTCGATCCGGGAGGCCGAAAACCAGCACTTGCTGCAGCAGTCAGGTGCGGACTCGGTGGTGGTGTCCTCTGAGACTGCCGGCCGGTTGCTGGGTATCGCCACGACCACGCCCAGCGTCGTGGAAATGATCGAGGACCTCCTGACGCCGGAGGCGGGATTCGCTATCGGTGAACGCGAGGTCGAGCAGAGCGAGGTGGGCGGCTCGGCGCGGCATCTGCGCGACATCGTGCTCGGGGTGGTTCGTGACGGCCACTTGCTGCGTGTCGATGCCCCCGAGGTCGACGCGATCGAGGCCACCGACCGGCTGTTGTATATCCGCGGCGCGGGTCACTAGTGGCGATCGCAAGCGCGGCGAAGCCGGGCGCAGCGGGTCGCCACGAGTCAGGGTTGG
>NZ_CAXUCH010000267.1:1868-5535 GCF_964249325.1 uncultured Mycobacterium sp.
AGGGTTGGGCGCGATCGCAAGCGCGGCGAAGCCGGGCGCAGCGGGTCGCCACGAGGAGGTCTAGGGTGGCGATGGATTTCCAGCTGCGCAGCGTTCCGTTGCTGTCTCGGGTGGGCGCTGACCGGGCCGATCACTTGCGCACCGACGTCGAAGCCGCCACCGCGGGATGGGCGAAAGCCGCTGTGCTGCGGATCGATTCGCGGAACCAGGTGCTCGTGGCCAATGGCCGGGTAGTCCTCGACGCAGCAGCCGCGACGGGCGACAAGCCGCCACCGGACGCGGTGTTCCTCGGGCGTATCGAGGGTGGCCGCCATGTCTGGGCGATCCGCAGTCCGCTGCACGCGTCCGAGGGCCCCGACGTGCGCGTAGCCGACCTGCGTCGCGGGGGCCAGCTGTTCGACGACCTCAGCGCGCAGCTGGTCTCATGCGCCATCGCATTGCTGAATTGGCATGACAGCGCCCGCTTTTCGCCCGTGGACGGTTCGCCGACCGCACCCGTCAGGAGCGGTTGGGCGCGAATCAACCCGCTCACCGGACAGGAGGAGTTTCCACGCATCGACCCGGCGGTGATCTGCCTCGTCCACAACGGCGGGGACCGCGCTGTGCTCGCCCGCCAGACTGTCTGGCCGGAGCGGATGTTTTCGTTGCTGGCCGGATTCGTTGAAGCCGGCGAGTCGTTCGAGGTCTGCGTCGCGCGGGAAGTCCGCGAGGAGATCGGGTTGACCGTGCGCGATGTCCGCTACCTGGGTAGCCAGCCTTGGCCGTTCCCGCGCTCGCTGATGGTCGGCTTCCACGCGATCGGCGATCCCGATCAACCCTTCTCGTTCAACGATGGCGAGATCGCCGAGGCCGCTTGGTTCACTCGCGACGAAGTACGCAATGCGCTGGATGCCGGTGACTGGACCAGTGCTTCGGAGTCCAAACTCCTTTTGCCCGGCTCAGTTTCGATCGCCCGCCAGATCATCGAGTCGTGGGCCGTGCGGGACTGACGACCTAACCGGTCAGATCGGCGAGTTTGGCCTTGACCTCGCCGACACCGGGGTTGGTCAGCGTCGACCCGTCGGCGAACTCGACGGTGGGAACGGTCCGGTTGCCGCGGTTGACTGAACCGACGAACTCCGCCGCCGCGGCGTCTTGTTCGATATCGACCTCTTCGTAGGAGATGCCGGCAGCCTTCAATACGGTCTTGAGCCGATGGCAGTACCCACACCACGGCGTCGTATAGATCGTGAGCGGAGCCTTGAAAGCATCAGTCATAGCGCCTTCAACATAATTGAGGCCGCGGGTATTGCACCAACCGAGACCGCGGCGTGGCGCTGCCGCCGGTTTGTCGGTGGCCGCTGCCAAGATGGACGCCGTGCCGGTGACCGCAGACCCGTTGATCGCCGGCCTCGACGACGAACAGCGCGAGGCAGTGCTGGCTCCCCGCGGACCGGTGTGCGTGCTGGCCGGTGCCGGAACCGGCAAGACACGCACCATCACCCACCGGATCGCGCACCTGGTCGCCGACGGCCATGTCGCTGCCGGCCAGGTGCTGGCGGTCACGTTTACCCAGCGTGCGGCGGGGGAGATGCGCTCGCGGCTGCGTGCACTCGACGCCGCCGCCCAGACCGGCGCCAAGGTCGGTGCCGTGCAGGCGCGGACGTTCCACGCCGCAGCGCACCGCCAGCTGCGGTATTTCTGGCCACGGGTAGTCGGAGACCGGGGCTGGCAGCTGCTGGACAGCAAGTTCGCGGTGGTCGCCCGCGCTGCGAACCGCAGCGGGCTGCAGAACAGCACCGACGACGTGCGTGACCTCGCGGGCGAAATCGAGTGGGCCAAGGCGTCGCTGATCAGCCCCGAGCAGTACCCGACGACGGTCGCGCAGGCCGGCCGCGATACCCCGTTGCCTGCCGCGCAAGTCGCCACCGTGTACGAGGCCTACGAGACGCTCAAGACCCGCGGCGACGGGGTGGCCCTGCTCGACTTCGACGACCTGCTGTTACACACCGCGGCCGCCATTGAAAACGACACTGCTGTCGCGGAGGAATTCCGCGACCGCTACCGCTGCTTCGTCGTCGACGAATACCAGGATGTGACGCCGCTGCAGCAGCGGGTGCTTTCAGCGTGGCTGGGCGATCGCGACGACCTGACCGTCGTCGGGGACGCCAACCAGACCATTTACTCGTTCACCGGGGCGACGCCGCGCTACCTGCTCGACTTCTCGCGGTGCTTCCCCGAAGCCACCGTGGTCCGTCTGGAGCGGGACTACCGGTCCACCCCACAAGTGGTGTCGCTCGCGAATCGGGTGATCGCCGCGGCCCGCGGCCGGATGGCGGGCAGTCGCCTGCACTTGACCGGGCAGCGCGATCCCGGCCCCGCCCCGTCGTTTCATGAACACCCCGACGAGGTCGCAGAGGCCGCAGCGGTGGCGGCGTCGATATCGAAGCTCATCGAGTCAGGCATTCCACCAGCGGAGATCGCGGTGCTGTACCGCATCAACGCGCAGTCGGAGGTCTATGAGGAGGCGTTGACCGAGGCGGGCATCCCGTACCAGGTCCGCGGCGGCGAAGGCTTCTTCAGCCGTCAGGAGATCAAGCAGGCGTTGCTGGCCCTTCAACGAGCCGAGCAGCGAGCGGCAGACCGCGGCGCAGAACGCGACTTGCCCGATGGCGGCGACCCGCTGCACCCGGCTCCGCCGCGCTGGCGATCGCCGCTGCCGCAGCTGGTGCGCGGCCTGCTCGAACCACTTGGCCTAACGGCGCAACCACCGGCCGGCACGCGGGCCCGCGAACGCTGGGAAGCGCTGACTGCGCTGGCCGAATTGGTCGATGACGAGGTGGCGCAACGTCCGCAGCTGGATCTGCCGGGTCTGCTGGCCGAGCTTCGGGTGCGCGCCGACGCCCGCCACCCGCCGGTGGTGCAAGGCGTCACGCTGGCCTCCCTGCACGCCGCGAAGGGACCGTACCGGGCCGCCGTGTTTTTGGTCCGCTTGACCGACGCCACGCTGCCCATCTCGCATGCTGGGCGCGGGCACGCAACCCCGGCGGGCGGCAGAGCCGCAAGCCGTCGCGGTTCCTCAACGGCATCGCACCGCAGACGGATGCCGACGCAACGCCGGCAAAGCCCCGCCGGGCTCGCGGTGCTGCGCCGCGGTGTCGCATCTGCAATGGCGTACTGACCACCCCTGCCGCGGTGCTGTTGCGTCGTTGCGAGACATGCCCCGGCGACCTCGACGAGGCATTGCTGCAGCGGCTCAAGGATTGGCGGCTGCGCACCGCCAAGGACATGAAGGTGCCCGCTTACATCGTCTTTACCGACAACACGCTGACTGCGATCGCCGAGCTGCGCCCTGCCGACGAGGCGGCGCTGGTCGCCATCCCCGGCATCGGTGCCCGCAAGCTGGAGCAGTTCGGACCCGACGTACTACAACTGGTCCGCAGCGGGTAACCGCCAATCCGCAGTGGCGATCGCCAGCGCGGCGAAGCCGGGCGCAGCGGGTCGGCACCAAAAGCGCAGCTCAGAAATTCGGTTGTCGGTTAGGGCTGCTACCGGTTAGCCTCGAGCCACACTCGTGACGCCGCGCGTCAAGCATGTCGGAGAGGAGGGCGCCCACGATGATCAACCGCAACGTGGTCGTAGTCGCGGCCGGCGCTCGCCATGCCGCCCATCGCGCTGCCGCCCATCC
>NZ_CAXUCH010000268.1:0-1943 GCF_964249325.1 uncultured Mycobacterium sp.
GTATCACTGCGTCGAGCGCTACGTGGTCGCCAGGCGCATCAGCACCGTCCGCTCGGCGGCCAAACCGTTCCAACCGCTTCTTCCGGTGATGGCCGCGATCATGGGCCTGACGCAGGCCGTCGTCAGGTCGCTCACCGATGTCACCGAGCTGCCGCAGCGGCGCTGGGATTCGCCCGTTCGGCGGTGGATGGTCATCACCCGCGGCACTCGCCGCGTCGACGACCGGGACGACCACGTCAATGAATAGGCGCCTACAGCGCATTCACGAGCCGGTCCAGGTCGGACTCGGTGTTGTAGAGGTGAAACCCGACGCGCAATCCACCCGCACGCACGGCTGCCCGGATGCCGGCGTCGCGCAAAGCATCAGCCGAGTGGTCGCCCGGAATGGACACGATCGCGGAGTTCATCGGTGGGAGCTCTAGTTCGGCCCGCAGCCGGTTCGCCAAGCCCACGGTGTGGGCGTGCACGTCGGCCCGGTCCAGCGTCACCAGCCACCTCAGGGACATCCCCGCGCCGAACAAGCTGAACCACGCCGGCCAAGAGTCGAACCGCCGGGCGTCGCCGGCCAACCGCATCGGCAACCCGTACAGCGACGACCACAAGTCTTCAGCCGCAAACGGATTCGCCATGTGCGGAATCAACATGTCCAACATCCGGTCGCTCAACGACATCCACGCCACCCCGCGCGGCCCCAACAGCCACTTGTAGCTCGCCCCGACCGCGACGTCCGCCCACGACAGGTCGATGTCCATCCAGCCCAAGGCCTGCACCGCATCGATCACCGTGACGGTGCCTGACGCGGCGACGCTGCGGCGCAACGACTCGACGTCAAGCACAGTGCCGTCTGCGGACTGCACCAGACTGACGGCGACCACGTCGAAGTCGGCGGCGCTGTCCTCGAGCCGGCCGTGCGGCACCTCGGTGACGGTGACACCCCGAGCTGCTTGCGCCGCGAACGGGAAAGTCACACTGGTGTATTCGCCGCTCACGGTGGCCCCACCCGGCTGCCGTCCGGTATTGACGCTGCGACCAGGCCGATCAGCGACGAGGTGCTGTTCCCGATGGCAACTCGGTGCGGGTCAGTCCCGGTCAGCGACGCATACGCCGCTCGACTGGCAGCCATCAGCTCGATGAACGTGCTGACGTCGAGGCTGCCGCGCTGCCACGACTCGACGCAGTCGCGCAGCGCCTCGGCCACAAAACGCGGCGGCACTCCATAGGTCGCGGTGTCCAGAAATCCGTCGACGCCGTCAAACTCGGCGCCGAAAGCCTCGCGGGTCACCCCACCACCTTCGCGTATTCCTGCTGGCTGTCACACACTCGGCCGGCCCACGCCGTGCACGGCGTCGGCCAGCGCGTCGGCTAGCGGGCCGATTTCCGCGGCGTCAAGGTCGGAGATGGTGATCCGCAGGCCGGGTGCGGTGCGGATTCGATACCGGCTGCCTGGCGCGACCGCCCAGCCGCCGGCCAGCAGCCGGGTGACCGCCGTCGACTCGTCGGGCACCGGAACCCACACATTGAGACCGGAGCGGCCGTGTGCGGCGACACCCCGCTCGGCCAGCGCCGCGAGCAGACCGGCGCGGCTGCGGGCATAGGCGGTTTCAGCCGCCTGCACGAGCCGGGTCGCTGCCTCGTCTCGCCACAGACTGAGCGCCAGATCCTGCAGCAGGTGGCTGACCCAGCCCGGCCCTAGCCGTAGCCGCCCGTGCACCCGCTCGATGGTGCGGTGGTCGCCGGCGAGCACGGCCAGCCGCAGGTCGGGGCCGTATGCCTTGGCTGCCGATCTGACAAACGCCCAGTGCCTGGTGCATCCCGCTATGGGGTGCAGCGCTGCGCCGGAGATAGCGGCGCAATGGTCGTCTTCGACCACCAGCAGGTCGCCGGCCCGCTCGGTCAGCAGATCGCGCAGCCGGGCGCTGTCTTCGACCAGGAGGAGCCGCATG
>NZ_CAXUCH010000268.1:1953-5419 GCF_964249325.1 uncultured Mycobacterium sp.
GAAAGCGCTGCACCCGTGGGGTTTTGGGCGCGGCTGGTCACGATCAGGGCTCGCACGCCGCGGTTCAGCACGCGGGTGACGTCGTCAGCCAGCGGCCCGTCGTCGTCGACCCGCACCGGCTCCAGCGTTAGGCCCAGCGCCGCCAACAGATCGAGAAGGTTCGCCCATCCCGGGTCTTCGACGGCGACTCGGTCGCCGGGGCGTAAGTGGGCGGTGAGCACCCGCTCGATGCCGTCCAGCGCCCCGCTGGTAACTGCCAAGTGTTCGGCGGGGATGCCGTCCCTACCCAGGTCGGCGCGAGCCCGTTCGGCAAGCTCGGCGGAGATCGCGGGCCGCCCGTACAGCACAGGTGTATCCTGTTGCGGGAGAACAGCATTGGTTATCGGTAGCCGGGTTGGATCCGGGTTGCCGGTCGACAGGTCACGCGCACCGTGCGGGACGAGCGGTCCCCGCAGCGATCGCGGTGGGGTCGCCGGGCGCTCGCGGACCCGAGTGCCGCGGCGCCCGGCGGTCTCGACGACCCCGCGATCGCGCAGTAAGCGGTAGGCGGCCGCGACGGTGTTGGGGTTCACGCCGAGCTGGGCAGCCAGCTCGCGCACCGGTGGCAGGGCGGCGCCGGGCGCCAGCGCGCCCCGGGAGATCGCGTCCTCGACGTTCGCCGCAATGCCCACCGCGCCCGACCCACGAATGGTGTACTGTACTGGCACAAAATCCAGTATGTACTAGTGCAAACAGTAAAGGCAATCCGTTGGACCCGAAGGCATATCTGCCCACACCGCACACGACGCCCACTCGCTATCGGGAGCGTGCCCGATACGACCGCGAAACCGTCCACCAGGCCCTCGACGAGGCACTGATCTGCCACCTGGGCTACGTCAACGCGGGCCGCCCGGTGGTCCTGCCGATGATGCACACCCGCCTGGACGAGACGCTGTACCTCCACGGCTCCACCGGTAGCGGACCCATGCTGGCGGCCAACGCGGCGAAGGGCCTGCCGGTCTGTGTGACGGTCACCGTCGTCGACGCCCTTGTGCTGGCCCGCGCGGCCTTGCACCACTCGGTGAACTACCGCTCAGTCGTCGTGATGGGCACCGCTCACCCAGTCGAGGACCCGCAGCAGAAAATGGGTGTCCTGCACGCCCTTCTCGACCATGTGCTGCCTGGTCGGGCGGCCGACAGCCGGGCCCCCGACGCCCGCGAACTCGCGGCCACCGGCGTGCTGGCACTCGACCTCGTCGAGGTCTCGGCCAAGGTGCGTACCGGCGGCCCGGTCGACGATCCGGACGACGCCGCGCTGCCGCACTGGGCGGGTATCGTGCCGCTGACCCTTGCCGCCGGCGCGCCGATACCGGCGATCGATCTCGACCCGGCCACAGCGGTGCCTGCCTACCTGGCGCGCTATGTCAGCTAACCGCGCCGGTTCTGCTCATCGGGATCCAAACCTCGACGACTGTCGGCAGGTGGCGTAATAGCCGGTTGAGACGCCGCTTTGGGCTGGTGGGCGTGGAAGCGGCGGCGGCGCAATGCGCTACCCACCGGCGCGGCCGAAACCCTTGCTGGCCGGTCGAAAACGGTGAGCGGCGTTAGCGTGACGGCGTGGCCGTACCGTTGCCGATTCGTCGCCCCCGGGCCGACCGTGCCCGCCAGGTCGCCGACGTGCTGCGCCAGGCGATTCACACCGGCGCGTACGACGAGGGGCTGCCCGCCGAGCACGAGTTGGCCGCGGCATTCCTCTTCTCCCGCAACACTATTCGCGAGGCGCTGGCCGTCCTGAAGAACGAGGGATTGATCGACCGCGGCCGCAAGGTGGGCACCCATGTCGCCCAGCGCAGATACGACCACGGCCTCGACGCATTGCTGGGATTGAAAGAAACGTTCACCGGCCACGGCGAGGTCCGCAACGAAGTACGGGCCGCGACGTCGGTGACCGCCCCACCGTCGGTGGCGAACCGGTTGCGATTGCAGCCGGATCAGTCGGTGGTGTTCATCGAACGGCTGCGTTACCTCGGCGAGTTGCCGCTGAGCCTTGATCTGACCTACCTTGCCCCCGACATCGGCAAACTGGTCGTCGCCCACCCGCTGGAAACTCACGACATCTTCGCGCTGATCGAGCAGGTCAGCGGACAACGGCTCGGCGCGGCGACGCTGGCATTAGAGGCCATCCCCGCCGACGCGCATTCGGCGGCCACGCTGCAGGTGCCCGACGGCGCACCGCTGCTCATGCTCGAGCGGCGTACCAGCCTGGACGACGGCCGCCCCGTCGACCTCGAATACATCCAGATGCGCGGTGATCGAATCACCATGCGCGGCAGCCTTATTAGGAGCAAGCCATGACGTTGGTCAACCAGCGCGTCGATGTCCCGGTGACGATCGACGAGTCGTTGTGCATCGACGGCTGCACTTTGTGCGTGGAGATCTGCCCGTTCGACGCGCTGGCGATCAACCCTGAGACAAGCAAGGCCTTCATGCACGTCGACGAACGTTGGTACTGCGGCCCCTGCGCGAGCGGCGCCGTCACCGTCAACATGCCCTACCTCATCCGTTAGCGCCCCGGACATTTCATGAGCAGACCCCTGTCAAACTGGCGATGGCCGCGGCCGTGCTCGCCGTGGTCGGCGCCGGGTGCGCGCTGGACTCGTCATCCGGCGCCGTCAACGTCGTCGTGGGCTACCAGTCCAAGACCATCAACACCGTGACCGCCGGCACGCTGCTGCGCGCGCAAGGCTACTTAGAGCACCGGCTCGCCGACATCACCAAACGCAGCGGCACGAAATACCATGTCGTCGGGCAGGATTACGACACCGGCACGCCGATCACCGCCCAGATGGTCGCCGAAAAGATCGACATGGCTCGATGGGCGACTACCCGATGCTGATCAACGGATCCAAGACCCAGGCCAACGAGCGCGCCCGCACCGAGATCGTCTCGGTCACCGGCTACAACGCCAAGGGCGCGCTGAACATGGTGGTGGTAGCGCCGAACTCGACCGCAACAACGGTGACCGACCTGGCCGGCAAAAAGGGTGTCGGCAAGCGTCGGCTCAGCCGGGCACGGCACCCTGGTGTGGGTTGTCCAACGCCGGCATGAATCCCAGCACCGGCGCCCAGGTGCTCAACCAGCAGCCTCAGGTCGGCGCGTCGGCATTGGAATCCGGTCAGGTGCAAGCTCTTTCGCAGTTCGTGGCGTGGCCCGGGCTGCTGGTCTACCAGGGCAAGGCCAAACTGCTCTGACGGGGCCGAGTTGAACTACCCGACGCTGCACGGTGTCGTGGTGCGGCGCGCCTAGGCCGCCGCCCACCCCGAGGTGCTCGACACCTTCTTGCAGGCTCAGCTCGCCGGCGCAGGTGCGGGAGGGCGCGGCCCGCACTCGCCGGCGCCGCGCACCGAGTGCCGCGGTGCCGGCGCTTGCCGCCCTGCTCTCCGACCAGCACCTCGATCCCCTTGATCCGGCGCAGCTGCGCCACGTG
>NZ_CAXUCH010000269.1:0-5391 GCF_964249325.1 uncultured Mycobacterium sp.
TACTTGATGTTGTCTAAGTCGATGCCGCTGAGATCCGATCCCCAGGCCGGTATCGGCTTGCGCTCGAAGATCCGCAGTGCCTTCAGCCGGTTCTCCAGCATCCACTGTGGCTCGTTCTTCTTCGCGGAGATGTCGCGGACTACATCCTCGGAGAGCCCGCGGCGCGCGCTGGCGCCCGCGAGGTCAGAGTCCGCCCAGCCGTAGCCGTACCGGCCCAGTGCGGCGATCGCCTCTTGCTGGGTCAGCGGCTCGGCGGTCAGCCCACCGGTCTTGGTGGCCTCAACGGTCATAGGGACGCTCCTTTGATGCTCGTGGGTTTCGGCGCGGGCTGGGCGCCGATGGGTGATCGCTTGAGCTGCTCGACGGTGCTGGTCAGCGGCACATGGGTGGTGCAAGCACAGTCTCCGTTGACGATGGTCGCCAGCCGCTGCACATGGGTGCCGAGCACCTCGGCCATAGCTTGCCGCTCGGTTTCGCAAAACTCCGGAAACTCTTCCGCCACATGCGAAACCGGGCAGTGATGCTGGCAGATCTGCACGCCCTGAATCGGCCCACCCACCCGTGTCGTGGTGGCAACGTATCCGGCCTTCGTCAGCGCATTGGCGATCCGCGCCGCGGTCTCCTCGAGGTCGGTGTCGGCGTGGCTGCCAGCGGCTGGCACCTCGGACAAGATCGCGTCGACGCGCCGCCTGGCGAGCGTCCGCACCGCCTCGTCACCGCCGATCTCTCGAAGCTGTCGCATGGCTGCCGATGCCAGGTCGTCGTAAGCGTGTTCCAGCTTCTCGCGGCCGGCGGCGGTCAGCCGGTAGCGCTTCGCAGGGCGGCCACGTCCCATCTGCTGCCAGGACGCAGCGGGAACCGACTCCGCCTCGCCCGCCTCGATCAACGCGTCAAGGTGACGGCGCACACCGGCGGCCGACAAGCCCAGCCGCTCACCGATCCGGCCCGCGGTGATCGGACCGGACTCCAGCAACAGCTGCACGACAGCACGGCGGGTATGACCGTCGTGAGTCGACACTGCGGCCGCTGCGGCGTCAGACGGGATTTTCACAACACCAGTGTGACGCAATTCCGGCGACCGGTCCAGCAAGGCTAGCCTGACCGACCCGTTGGGCTGGTCACACCGGTGGCCATCGCCTCCCGGTTACGCTGCTCAGATGGCCGCCCGCCACCACCCATTGAGCTCGTCGATTGCCCGATGGCATGGCGACGAGCTGACGGTCGGCCCGCCGCTCAACGATGCCGAGCTCGTCGCACTTCGGCGCACACGGCTGTTCGGAGCCACCGGCACGGTGCTGATGGCGATCGGTGCGCTCGGTGCCGGGGCGCGGCCGGTGGTGCAGGATCCGACGTTCGGGGTACGGCTGCTCAACTTGCCCTCTCGGCTGCAGACCGTGTCGTTGACGATGACTACTACCGGTGCGGTCATGATGGCGCTGGCGTGGCTGATGCTGGGCCGTTTCGCGCTGGGCAGCCGACGGATGTCGCGCGGGGATCTCGACCGCACGTTGTTGTTGTGGACGCTGCCGCTGTTGCCGGCACCGCCGATGTACAGCAAGGACGTCTACTCTTATCTGGCGCAAAGCCAGATCTGCCGGCTCGGGCTCGACCCGTATCGGGTCGGGCCCGCGCGCGCATTAGGCCTCGACCACGTGTTCACGCTCTCGGTCCCGAGCTTGTGGCGCCATACCCCAGCGCCCTACGGCCCGCTGTTCTTGTGGATCGGCCGCGGCATTTCTGCGCTGACGGGTGAAAACATCGTCGCAGCCGTGTTGTGCCATCGGCTGGTGGTGTTGATCGGCGTCGGACTGATCGTCTGGGCCACCCCGCGGTTGGCCCGGCGCTGCGGCGTGGCGGAGGTCAGCGCCCTCTGGCTGGGTGCGGCCAATCCACTGCTGATCATGCATCTGGTCGCCGGCATCCACAACGAAGCCCTGATGCTGGGGCTCATGCTGACCGGCACCGAATTCGCGCTGCGCGGCCTCGAACGCTGGGACTCGCCGGGGCTGCTGCCGCTGCGGCCGACGGCCCGGTGGCACGACTGGGCGCCGGTCGGCATGCTGGTCTTCGGTGCTGTGCTGATCACGCTGTCCTCGCAGGTGAAATTGCCGTCGCTGCTGGCACTCGGATTCGTCGCGATGGCTCTGGCTTACCGCTTGGGCGGCAACCTGCGGGCGGTGCTTCTGGTCGGCGGGGCGATGGCCGTACTGGCGTTGGCGGTGATGGCCGTGCTCGGGTGGGCCAGCAGGCTCGGCTTCGGCTGGATCAACACCCTGGGCACCGCCAACGTCGTGCGCAGCTGGATGTCACCGCCGACGTTGCTAGCACTTGGCACAGGGCAGGCGGGCATCCTGCTACGTCTGGGTGATCACACCACCGCCGTGCTGTCGTTGACCCGCGGCATCGGCGTGCTGATCATCGCCGTGATGGTGTGCTGGCTGTTGGTGGCGGTGCTGCGCGGGCGGCTGCACCCGGTCGGCGGTCTCGGCGTCGCGCTGGGCATTACGGTCCTGCTGTTTCCCGTGGTGCAGCCGTGGTATTTGCTGTGGGCGACCATTCCGCTGGCGGCCTGGGCGACGCGGCCGGGCTTTCGCGCAGCGGCGATCGGCGTCACCATCGTCGTCGGTGTTTTCGGCCCGACGGCCAACGGTGACCGGTTCGCGTTGTTCCAGATCGTGGATGCAACCCTGGCCAGCACGCTCATCGTGGTGCTGCTGATCGCCGGGACCTATACACGTTTGCCGTGGCGCCGGCTGCCTGCCGAGGCCGGGGTATTGCTTCACGAAGCGGTGTCCGATGTGGTCTCCCCGCCCGCCGATACTGTGCAGCGTCAAGCGGTCCCGGGCGCATAGGCTGATCTTCCGTGAGCTCAGCCGCAGATGTGCCCGTCCGCATGCGCGGGGTACGTAAGCAGTACGGGTCCACAACAGCGGTCGCCAACCTCGATCTCGACGTTCACACCGCCCAAGTTCTGGCCCTGCTGGGACCTAACGGGGCAGGCAAAACGACGGCGGTCGAGATGTGCGAGGGGTTCATCCGCCCGGATGCCGGCACGATCGAAGTGCTCGGGCTGGATCCGATCGTCGACAATGCGCAGCTGCGGCCGCGGATCGGAGTGATGCTGCAAGGCGGCGGTGGCTACCCCATGGCCCGCGCCGGCGAGATGCTCAACCTGGTGGCCGCCTACGCCGCCGATCCCCTGGACCCGCAGTGGCTGATGGACACGTTGGGCCTCACCGAGTCCGCGCGCACCACGTATCGGCAGCTGTCCGGCGGGCAGCAGCAACGACTCGCGCTGGCGTGCGCGCTGGTCGGGCGTCCCGAACTGGTGTTTCTTGACGAGCCCACCGAGGGCCTGGATGCCCACGCCCGACTGATCGTGTGGGAGTTGATCGACGCGCTGCGCCGTGACGGTGTGACGGTGTTGCTGACCACCCATCAACTCAAGGAGGCTGAGCAGCTCGCCGATCGGATCGTCATCATCGACCATGGTGTCGAGGTGGCCGCGGGAACTCCGGCGGAGTTGACCCGCACCGGGGCCAAGGACCAGTTGCGGTTCAGCGCACCGCCACGGTTGGACCTGTCATTACTGGTGTCCGCGCTGCCGGAAGACTACAAAACCACCGAGATGACGCCCGGCGAGTACCTGGTCGAAGGCCCGATCAACCCGCGGGTGTTGGCGACGGTGACGGCATGGTGCGCACAAATCGACGTGCTCGCCACCGACATGCGCGTGGAGCAGCGCAGCCTCGAAGACGTGTTCCTCGACCTGACCGGCAGAGAGTTACGGCAATGACGACTGAATCTCTTTTCCCGCCAGGCACATTCGCGCCCAATCCGCGCCCCAACGCTGTCTCGAAGATGCTCCTTGCACAGTCCACGCTGGAGTTGAAACTGCTGCTCCGCAACTTCGAGTACTTGCTGCTGATCATTTTCATTCCGATCATGCTGCTGGTCGCGCTCACCCTGCTGCCCGTCGGCTCGTTCGGCCCCAACCGCGCCGCCACCTTCGTCCCGGTCATCACGGCGCTGGCGGTGATCTCCACGGCTTTCACCGGTCAGGCCATCGCGGTGGCGTTCGATCGCCGTTACGGCGCACTCAAACGCCTGGCGGCCACCGCGTTACCGATCTGGGGGATAATCGCGGGCAAGTCGCTGGCTGCGGTCGCAGTGGTGTTCTGGCAGTCGATCACCTTGGGCGCCATAGGTTTTGCACTGGGGTGGCGGCCTCATCCAGCGGGTCTGGTGCTCGGCGCGGCGATCATCGCGCTGGCTACCGCGGGCTTCGCCGCGGTGGGGCTGCTGCTTGGTGGTTCACTCCGGGCGGAGATCGTGCTTGCGTCCGCCAACGTCCTGTGGTTGATCTTCGGTGGGTCCTGCGCGTTGACCCTGGAGACGGACATGGTCCCCAAGGCGGTGAAGTGGGCTGCCCGCCTGACCCCGTCGGGGGCGTTCACCGAAGCGCTGTCACAGGCTATGAGGCTGTCGGTCGACTGGTTCGGCCTTGTAGTGGTGGCGGTGTGGGGTGTGCTGGCGGCGCTGGCCGCGCTGCGTTGGTTCCGATTCAGCTAGCCGTCTGTCTCGAGGCTGCAACCACGTAGGCGACACGCCGCAGCGACCCGCCAAGTATGCAGTTTCGGCGCCATCGGCGCAGTCCCGGCGCGCCGCGACACCTACTACGCCGTGTAGTTCTGTGTGGCCTACCATCAAGGCCGTGACGACCATGCCGATGCCCGTCGGGCGCTGGCTGCTGCGGCTGGTGGACCTGCTGCCCATGCCCAGCGTGCGCGCTCAACGCTTTATCGCCGCCGCCGTCATCGTGACCCAGGGCGGCATCGCCGTCACGGGCGCGATCGTGCGTGTCACCGCCTCGGGACTGGGCTGCCCGACGTGGCCGCAGTGTTTTCCCGGCAGCTTCACTCCGGTGGCCGTGGCCGAGGTGCCGCGCATCCACCAGGCCGTCGAGTTCGGTAACCGGATGTTCAGCGTCGCCGTTGTCGTCGCCGCGGCGTTGGCCGTACTGGCTGTCGCACGTGCACGGCGCCGTCCCGAAGTACAGGTGTACGCGTGGCTGATGCCCGCCTCGACGATCGCGCAGGCAGTGATCGGCGGCATCACCGTACTCACCGGGCTGCTGTGGTGGACCGTGGCCATCCATCTGTTGGCGTCGATGACGATGGTGTGGCTGGCGGTGTTGCTGTACGTCAAGGTCGGGGAACCCGACGAGGGCGCGATCCGCTACCGGGTGGTCACGCCGTTGCGTGGGCTCACCGCGCTGAGTGCAGTGACGCTGGGCGCGGTGTTGGTGGCCGGCACGCTGGTGACCGGCGCGGGCCCGCACGCGGGTGACCGCAGCACCATCCGGACGGTGCCGCGGTTGGAAGTCCCGAT
>NZ_CAXUCH010000270.1:0-2490 GCF_964249325.1 uncultured Mycobacterium sp.
CCAGCGACGATCCGGTCGCCACCCTGTTGTTCTACTGCTCGCCCGCCGAGATCGACACCGTCCTCGTTGATGGCGAAGTTGTTAAGCGCGCGGGCGTCTTGGTCGGTGTCGACCTCGACAATATCGCCGTGCGAGCCGCTGAGGCAGCCGCACGGGTGCGCCACCGCTATCGGGAACTGCCACACCTGGAGCTGGGTCGAATCTGGGCCGGCATGTTCGGCTGAAGCCCAGTGATTGCAGTCGCTAGATCGAGCGCGGGCGGTGCGAAGGGCAACTCGTCTTGATGCGCGCCAGTCGCCGAAACCGCGCTGCCATACCGGCGCCTTCAATCGAGGCCGATATGGCCGGCGAGGCTTTCCATCTGCTGCCGTCCGCGACTGAGTTAGCGCCGGGCTTCCAGACGGCCCGGTTCGGCGAAGCCGATGGCCGCGAGTTGCGCACACCGCGTCGCACCGCGGCCCGGGATAGCGCTGCCCCGGCTCAGCGCTT
The DNA here is from genome assembly GCF_964249325.1 of uncultured Mycobacterium sp. Taxonomy (NCBI): domain Bacteria; kingdom Bacillati; phylum Actinomycetota; class Actinomycetes; order Mycobacteriales; family Mycobacteriaceae; genus Mycobacterium; species uncultured Mycobacterium sp. Next base: position 490 of record NZ_CAXUCH010000270.1, read on the forward strand.
GGCGCGGGTGACGGCGAACGAGCTGCCACCGGTAGGCGGGTCAACTCGGCGGTGGTAGCGCTAATATTTTGGATCCTTTTGAAGGAGGCGGGTCAAGCGAGTCATTTTTCGCCACCCAAAGGTTCCTCGAGGAACCCGGTTGTCAATTCATGGATCAGTCCGTCCAGTCAGACAATGTTGGTCGTGTGGTGTGTGCGTGCATCCGGCGGGATCGGACGACCCTCGTCGTCGACCGGGGCACCGGCCCATATACGTAGCGCGTCCATCGCCGGGCCGAGTCCCTGGCCGCGTTCGGTGAGCCGATAGGTCGACGTGATCGGCGGCCCGGGATCGACGTCGCGTTCGACTAGGCCGACTTCTTGGAGTTCGGCGAGTCGTTCGCTCAGGACGCGCTTGGACATGGCGGGCAGCGCGGCGTGCAATTCGCTGAATCGCGACGGGCGCTGCAGAAGCAGGTCGATGAGCAGCCCCATCCAGCGCTTGCCGAGCACGCCGAAAACCTCCTGGGTGTACGCGCAGGACTCCAGCGGCGGCCGAGCTTTTGTCACACCAACCAGGATACGGCCCAGGGAACATTTGCAGGTCTGGTAATAATGAGTAACCTAGTAATCAATTGATACTGAGGCGTTGACTGTATCAGACGGTCCCGGCCGAGGAGTGCAAGCGATGATCGACGAACCCGACAAGAAGACGCAGACCGACGTTCGCGATCCCCCGACGTACGACCTCGTGATCCGCCGTGCGCACGTCTTCGACGGCCACGAAGTGCTCGCCGGGCTCCACGACGTCGCCGTCGAGGGTGGAGAGATCGCCGTCGTCTCGACTGCGGCATTAGAGGGCAGAACCGAAGTCGACGCGGCCGAAGGCTGGGTGGTGCCCGGCCTGATCGACACGCATGTGCACTTCTACGACGTCATCGGGGTGACCGATTCGCAGTCGATGCAGGCGTTCGAACAGAACGAACTTCGCGGGCGGCTTGAGCTGTTCCTGCAGCACGGGGTGACCACCATCAAGTCCGTGGGCGATCCGACCGCGGAAATACTGCAGACGCGGGCCGAGATCGCCGAGCGCAGGCTCCGAGGCCCGCGACTGCTGGCGACCGGCTGCGGCATCACAGGACGCGACGGCCATCCCGCGGCCACTGTCTTTGCCGGCAACCCCTGGGCGCGCTCACGGTTCACCGGCGAAGTGGACAGCGTGCAGCAGATGCGTGACCTGGTGCACCATCTGGCCGACCAGAAGGTCGACGCGATCAAACTCCTCTCCGAAGGTGCGTGCGCGTGTGCCAGCTCATCGAAGTACCTCTGGCACAACGCCGCCTTCCCGGGTGCTGTCGAACTCGTGCGACTCCCCATCGAATTCCTCCGAGCGGGCATCGACACCGGCCACCAGCGAGGCCTTCGGGTGACCGTTCACACCACCCAGCAGGACGCGGCACGCGAAGCGCTCAAGGCCGGCGCTGACGGCCTTGAGCACGGGGTGACGGTCGAACCCATCACCGATCACTCGCTCATCGATCTGATGCTCGAGCGCGACATCACCTACACACCGACACTCTGGATTCAGGACGCGATCCATCCGGACGCTCGCGGCAACCTCAAGAAGGTCGCCAATGCCGGCGTGAACATCGCCCTGGGCAGCGACACCTTCTCTGGCCGAGGACTGTTCGGGGCGAACACACTGGAAGAGGCCGAGCTTATGGTCGCCGCGGGCATGACGCCCGTCCAGACGCTCGTCGCAGGCACCAACGGCGCGGCGCGACAATGCGTACGCCCCGATCGCGGCGCAGTGGCGCCCGGCAAGCGCGCCGACCTGATCGTGCTGACCGCCGATCCCACACAGGACATCAGCAACCTTCGCGAACTCAGCATGACGATCCTCAACGGCGAGATCGTCGTCGATAAGCGCTAGCCATGGCCACCGCGCGCCGTCGCCCTTAACCGCACCCGTTCAATGAGCACGGTCGCCGCTACTCCGTCGTGAACGAGTTCGCCCGAGCGC
>NZ_CAXUCH010000270.1:2500-5368 GCF_964249325.1 uncultured Mycobacterium sp.
ACTTCGTCCCAGGAAAGAGAGTCCACCAATGAGAACCTGGTTCATCACCGGCATAAGCACCGGTTTTGGTCGCGTGATGGCGGAAAGACTGCTCTCGGCCGGCGATCGCGTCGCCGGCACACTCCGCAACCTCGCGGCAGCTGATGACTTGAAGGCGCAGTTCGGCGATCGGTTGTGGCTGGCCGACCTCGACCTCACGCACACCGACGCAATCAGGCTGACCGTCGATGCCGCCTGGGCCGCGATGGACCGCATCGACGTGCTGGTCAGCAACGCCGGATACGGGCTGCTTGGCGCCGCCGAGGAGGTGACCGACGCGCAGATCAGGCACCAGATCGATACCAATCTGCTCGGATCGATCCAGCTCATCCGGGCGGCCCTTTCACACATGCGCGCGCAAGGCGGCGGCCGCATCCTCCAGGTCTCAAGCCTAGGAGGGCAGGTGGCGATTCCCGGCAGCTCCCTCTACCACGCGACGAAGTGGGGCATCGAAGGCTTCATGGAGACGGTCGCCCAGGAGGTGGCGGTATTCGGGATCGGCTGCACGATCGTCGAGCCCGGCGCCGCGCGTACCGGCTTCCGCAACCGAAGCGCGATCGTCGGGCCACGCCTTCCCGCCTATGACATCTCGCCGTCCCGCAGGATCAACCACATCGTCGACGACACGTCGATCCTCTCCCCAGGCGACCCGGCCAAGATGGTCGACGCCATGATCGCCAGTGTGGAGCAAGACCCCGCCCCGCTGCGTCTCGCCTTGGGCAGCGACAGCTATTCCCAAATCACGAGGGCGTTGACCGCCCGCCTGGCCCAGCTCGATGCGCAACGGGAAATGGCCTGTTCGACCGACTGTCCAGACCAGGGCAACGGCCTGCGCTGGTTCCAATCCGACGAAGGCTAAGCGCGGGCGAGGGCACCGGCACACCGTTCGCTGTCGGCGGGTGAGAGCCGGGGCACACCGACCCGGGCACCAAACACGGTGACGACGTCGGAATATTCGTTGTTGTACAACCCAACCGGGAACAACGTACGACCAGCTGACTAAGCATGGGCCAACGCCAAACGAGGCAGGAAATGAGGCACGCCGAACTGGGCTGATGCTGTCCACAGTGATACCGAAGCCCGCAAAGTCAGGCACCTGGCAGCAGCAGGAGCTTCCCGCGGGCGTGGCCAGTGAGGCTGGTCTCCAGGGCGGTGCGCCACTGTTCGAGGGGAAACGTTTGGGCGATCGGCACGGTGAATTTGCCGTCGGCAGCCAGTTGCGCGAATTCCGGGAATTGGGCGTAGCGCGCATTGCCCGGCACCGGCACCTCGTGGAAGGTGTCACGCACGCCGAGCTCCTGTGCGGCTTCGAAGTCGGAAATGGTCAGAACGCGCTGTGGATCACCGCCGGCGATCTCTACCAGATCGGGCAGCGCGCCTCCCACGGGCGCGGTGTCGAGCACGAAGTCGACCGGAGGGCCGCCGATGGCCTGAACCCGCTGCACCAGGCCCTCGCCGTAGGCGGTCACAGTGGCCCCGAGGTCACGCAGAGGTTGGGCGTAGGTGTCTCCTGCGGTTGCGATGACTCGCGCTCCGCGGATCAGCGCAATCTGCACGGCGGCAAAGCCGATAGTGCTGCCGGCACCGTTGATGAGGATGGTCTGGCCCGGCTCGAACTGCAGCTGCATGAGGTGCAGATAGGCGGTGTCGAGGGCCATCGGCAGGGCCGCCGCCTGTGTGAGGTCGAGGCCATCAGGAACGGCGAACCAGTTGTCCATGATCGCGCGCTCGGATGCACCGGCACTTGAGTAGCCGGCCCAGTCTGCGGTACCGAACACCGGATCGCCGACGTTGACGTCGTCGCCCCCGCCACCCAGTGCATCGACGATGCCCGACACATCGCAACCGATGCCGCGCGGCAGCTCCCGGGCGAACAAGCCTCGGCACAGCGCCCAGTCCGCCGGGGCCAACCCACATGCGTGCACGACAACCCGGACCCGACCGGGACCCGGTTCCGGTACCGCTACGGTCTCCAACTGCAGCACATCGCCCGGTTCGCCGTACCGATGGAAGCGCACGGTACGCATGGTTTCGGTCACATTACCGAGTCCGGTCATCGGTGTCTCCTTCGCCTTGTTCGATTCCGGTGACGCTCTATCAGGCCACTCGCTGGTGACTCGGCCGATCGCGATCGGTTCAGCGTCGCCGGTGAGCCCTCTGTGCACGCCTGTCTTCGTTGGAGAGAATCGAGACTAAGTGGATCGCGATCCGCTAATCAAGACCACCATAGCGTAAATGGAGCATGATCCGGTTGAAAGATCTCGATGCGCGCAACCGGCGTGCCGACGCGACTCGCAACCGCGACATGCTACTGGCCGCCGCCGCGCAAACCTTCGCCACCTCTGAAGCCGAGCCGTCGATGCGCGCCATTGCCCGCGCGGCCGGCGTCGGCATCGCCACCTTGTACCGACACTTCCCGACCCGCGAATCGCTTGTCGACGCCGTGCATCGAGACCAGGTGCAGCGTCTGACCACCGGCGCCCGCGACCTACTCGATGCGCACCCGCCCGCGCAGGCCTTGCGCCTCTGGATGGATCTGTTCGCCGACTGGATCGCCACAAAACGCGGGATGGTTGAAACCCTGTCGGTCATGATCGACTCCGGCGAGATCACACTCGCTCATACCCGCACCGAACTCCTCGAGGCCATCGCCACCATTCTCGACGCCGGACGCGCCGCACGCGACATCCGCACCGACACCAACGCCGAGGACATCGCCGCCGGCCTCATCGGAATATTCAGCGTCGCAGGCAAACCCGAACATCGAGCCCAGGCCAACCGGCTCATGGATCTGCTCATGGACGGTCTTCGACCTCGGGACTAAAACAG
>NZ_CAXUCH010000271.1:0-1250 GCF_964249325.1 uncultured Mycobacterium sp.
GCTCGCTGAGGCAAGAGCCGCAGCGAGCTGCGTCGTGGTCAGCAGCTCGCGCGCCATAGCGCGGGCCCGGTGATGGTCGTCGCCCGACAGCGGCTGCTGCGCGGCCGGCGCAGGGTGCGCGGCCGGGGGGATCAGCTGCCGCAGCGCGGTTGAGGCCAGCGCGGAGTGCGCGTCGATGCGGGTCAGGTAGGCGGGCCGGTCGCCGAGCACCGCGTCGAGGTCGGCGGTTGTCGGCGGTTGGTTTTCCGGCCAAGCGGATTCGTCCCAGCCGTGACCCCACAGCGGCTGGCCCGGGTGCGCGGCCGCGTAGTCGGCGATCAGCTGCAGACAATGCCGGCGTGAGGTCGCGGACCGCAGATCGAGCCCGGTGAGCGTCAGGCCGGTGGCGGTGAGATGCACGTGGCTGTCGACGAATGCGGGCGCGACGAAGCCACCGTCGAGATCGACGACGTCGGCGTCCGGGAACTGGTCGCGACCGACGTCGTCGCTGCCCAACCAGGCCACGACGCCGTCGCGCACCGCCATCGCGGTGGCGTCCGGGTGCGACGGGCTGTGGACGCGGCCGTTGACCAGCAGCCGTACCGGAATCGGCGTCACACCGTAAAGCTAAGGGGCTGGGCGGTACGGCAAGGCCGACGGCTCGACATCGGTGACGTCGATGACCTCGCCGTCGACGACGTTCGGCTGCGCGGCGTGGGACCGCTCCTCGGCGAGCGTAATGAGGATGATCAGCGGGCGGCCGACACCGCGGGCCGCCATCGCGGCCACCAGCGGTCGTGCCACCGCCCGGGTCGGAGACAGCAGAAGCAGCAGCCCGGCCACGGTGGTAACCAGTCCCGGGATCAGAACAAGGAGAGCGCCCAGCGCAATGAGCGCGCCATCGCTGAGCGCACCGGGCGACCGCAGCCGGGCCAGGTAGCGCTTGACCTGCGAACCCGCCACCGCGATACCCCCGACGAAGGTGGCCAGCAGGATCACCAGCGTCCATCCGATGCCGATCGTCGACGCCAGAGCCACCACCGCCGCGAGCTCGATGAGCACATAGCCGAGAAAAAGCCGCGACACCATGTGAGGCCAACGTCTGTGAGCGCCGTCGAAGTTCCGCATCCGCTGCAGTTAGATGAGCGTCATGACCACCATCGAGATTGACACCCCGGCCGGTCCGATCGATGCATTGTTGAGTATCCCGGACGGGCAGGGTCCGTGGCCGGGCGTCGTAGTGATTCACGACGGGATCGGCTACGAGCCGG
>NZ_CAXUCH010000271.1:1260-4916 GCF_964249325.1 uncultured Mycobacterium sp.
GTTCAGCAAGCAGGGCGCCGCGTTCGACGACGTCTTGGCCGCCCGCGACTACCTGCAGTCGCTACCGGAGTGTTCGGGGCGGGTCGGCATCGCCGGCTTCTGTATGGGCGGGCAGTTCGCATTGATCATGGCGCCCAAGGGCTTTGGCGCCTCGGCGCCGTTCTACGGCACCCCGCTCCCCCGTCACCTCGACGAAACCCTCAACGGCGCGTGCCCGATCGTGGCCAGCTTCGGGGCCCGCGACCCTCTGGGAATCGGCGCGCCCAATCGGCTGCACCGGGTTCTCGAGCACAAGGGCATTCCCAACGATGTCAAGGTCTATCCCCGCGCCGGGCACAGCTTTGCCAACAAACTGCCCGCCCAGCCGCTGTTACGCATTACCGGATTCGGCTATAACGAGGCAGCCACCGAGGATGCCTGGGCCCGGGTGTTCGCTTTCTTCGGCGAACATCTGGGCAAGGCGCCGGCGTAGCGGACCGCCGACTATCGCGCGGGGCGAAGCTCCAGCCCGACGTTGTTGTGCATGCCGCCGCGCAGTTTGCTGAAGAAATTGAACACTCGGCCGACGACGCCGTATCGCTTACCGATGGCGTGGTAGACCGCGGCCGTGTGCGATTTGTCGAGGATGGCGGCGGTCGCTTCGACGGCGTCGGACTTCGGCCGCCCCCGCAGATCGCACGCCGCCAGTGTGACTCGCGGATTGTTGCGAATTCGCTTGACTTTCCAAGACTTTTCTTCGGTGATGACCAGCAGCCGATCGCCATCCGGTGCGGCCCAGATCGGAGTCGGCTTGGGCCGCCCGTCCTTGGTGAAGGTGGTCAGCAGGATGTACTCCGACTGCGCGATGTCGGCAAAGGTGGGTGACATACGCCTAGCCTTCCAAGTCGCCTTCGGTTTCCAGCAGCGCCTGCCGCAGTCCATCGAGGGTGTCCGGTTGCGGATCGCTCCACATGCCGCGGCCGACGGCCTCCAGCAGCCGTTCAGCCATCCCGTGCAGCGCCCACGGGTTGGACTCGGCCATGAATTTACGGTTTTCGGCGTCCAGCACGTAGCGCTCGGTGAGCTGCTCGTACATCCAGTCGGCCATCACGCCCGCCGTGGCGTCGTAGCCGAACAGGTAGTCCACTGTGGCAGCCATTTCGAAAGCGCCCTTGTAGCCGTGCCGGCGCATCGCGGTCATCCAGCGCGGATTGATCACCCGGGCACGAAATACCCGGATGGTCTCCTCCGAGAGGGTTCGAGTGCGGATCGCGTCGGGACGGGTGTTGTCGCCGATGTAGGCCGCCGGAGCCTGCCCGGTCAGCGCGCGCACGGTGGCCACCATGCCGCCGTGGTATTGGAAGTAGTCGTCGGAGTCGGCGATGTCGTGCTCGCGGGTGTCGGTGTTCTTGGCGGCGACTGCGATGCGCCGGTATTGGCGGTTCATGTCGTCGGCCGCCGGCCGGCCGTCGAGGTAGCGGCCGTAAGCGTATCCACCCCAGGCGGTGTACACCTGGGCGAGATCGGCGTCGTCACGCCAGTTGCGGCTGTCGATCAGCTGCAGCAGCCCCGCGCCGTAGGTGCCTGGCTTGGATCCGAAAACCCGTGTGGTGGCTCGGCGTTGGTCGCCGTGCTGCGCGAGGTCGGCCTGGGTGTGGGCGCGCACGTAGTTGTCGTCGACGGGTTCGTCGAGTTCGGCGACCAACCGCACCGCGTCATCGAGCATGGTCACCACATGCGGGAACGCGTCGCGGAAGAACCCGGAGATCCGCACCGTCACGTCGATGCGGGGACGGCCCAGCTCCGTTAACGAGATCGCCTCCAGGTTCACCACCCGTCGTGACGCGTCGTCCCAGACGGGCCGCACACCAAGCAGCGCAAGCACTTCGGCGACATCATCGCCGGCGGTGCGCATCGCCGAAGTCCCCCACACCGAAAGCCCGACCGATCGCGGCCAGCACCCGTAGTCGTCGCGGTAGCGGGCAAGCAGCGAATCTGCTAGTGCCACACCGGTTTCCCACGCCAACCGGGATGGTACGGCCTTTGGGTCGACGGAGTAGAAGTTCCGCCCGGTGGGCAGCACGTTGACCAGGCCGCGCAGCGGCGACCCCGACGGCCCCGCCGCGATGAACCGGCCGTCCAATGCCCTGAGCACCTGGCCGATTTCGTTCGCCGAGCCGCCCAGCCGGGGCACCACTTCAGTGGCGGCGAAGCGCAGTACGGCCGCCACGTCTGCGCGGTCGGTCAGCCGTTCGGCCGCGTCGGGATCCCAGCCGCTGTCCTGCAGCGCTTTTACCAGCTCCCGAGCTTGACCTTCGGCCTGGTCGACGGAGATGCGCTCGTCGCTGCCGTCCTCGGCAAGACCGAGCGCCTGACGCAGCCCGGGCAGCGATGCTTGGCCGCCGAAGAGCTGCCGGGCCCGCAGGATCGCCAGCACCAGGTCCAGTTGTTGCTCGCCTTGCGGAACGTGGCCCAAGATGTGCAGGCCGTCGCGAATCTGGACGTCTTTGATCTCACACAGCCACCCGTCGACGTGCAGCAGCATGTCGTCGAACGAGTCGTCTTCGGGGCGTTCGGCCAGTCCGAGATCGTGGTCCATCTTGGCCGCCCGGATCAGGGTCCAGATCTGCTGGCGGATTGCGGGCAGCTTGGCGGGATCCAGCGCAGCGACGGCGGCGTGCTCGTCGAGCAGCTGCTCCAATCGGGCGATGTCACCGTAGGTTTCGGCGCGCGCCATCGGCGGGATGAGGTGGTCGACGAGAACCGCGTGCGCGCGCCGCTTGGCCTGGGTGCCTTCGCCGGGGTCGTTGACCAGAAACGGGTACACCAGCGGCAAGCTGCCCAGCGCGGCGTCGCAGGCGCAGGCCGCCGACAGGCCCAGCGTCTTGCCTGGCAGCCACTCGAGATTGCCGTGCTTGCCCAGATGCACCACGGCGTGGGCCCTAAAACTATTAGGGAAGCCGGCGTCGAGCCAGCGGTAGGCGGCCAGATAGTGGTGGCTGGGCGGCAGATCCGGGTCGTGATAGATCGCCACCGGGTTGGCGCCGAAGCCGCGGGGTGGCTGGATCATGACCACCACGTTGCCGGCTTGGATTGCGGCGATGACGATTTCGCCGTCGGGGTCGCTGGTCCGGTCGACGAACAAGTCGCCGGGCGGCGGACCCCAATGCTTTTGGACCGCGTCGGTGAAATCGGCTGGCAGGGTGGCAAACCAAGCGCGGTAATCCTTGGCGGACATCCTGATTGGATTTCCGGCGAGTTGGCCGGCGGTGAGCCAATCGGGATCCTGGCCGCCGCGTTCGATCAGCGCGTGCACCAGCGCGTCGCCGTCTTGGGCATCGAGGCCGGGGATATCGCCGACCAGATAACCCTGCTCACGCATGGCCCGCAGCAGCTTGACGGCGCTGGCTGGGGTGTCCAGGCCGACTGCGTTGCCGATCCGGGCGTGCTTGGTCGGGTAGGCCGAGAACACGATCGCCACCCGCTTGTCGGCGTTGGCGACCCGGCGCAGCTGTGCGTGGCGCACCGCCAGGCCGGCAACCCGGGCGCAGCGCTCCGGGTCAGCAACGTAGGAGATCAGGCCTTCGTAATCGATTTCTTTGAACGAGAACGGGACTGTGATGATGCGGCCGTCGAACTCCGGCACGGCGACCTGGCTGGCCACGTCGAGCGGGCTC
>NZ_CAXUCH010000271.1:4926-5360 GCF_964249325.1 uncultured Mycobacterium sp.
TCCTCGTTGTCGTGCCACTGTTTTCGCGAGCTGGTCAAGCAGAGGCCCTGCAGAATCGGGATGTCCAGGGCCGCAAGGTGTTCGACGTTCCAAGAATCGTCGCCACCGGCTGCGGCTTTGGCTGGTGTGACTCCCCCGGCAGCCAGCACGGTGACCACCATCGCGTCGGCTTGGGCCAATATCTCCAGCATGTCGGGCTCGGCGGTGCGCAGCGATGCGCAATACACCGGCAGCGGGCGCCCCCCTGCTGCTTCGATCGCGTCGCACAGCGCTTCGACATAGGCGGTGTTGCCGGCGAGTTGCTGCGCCCGGTAGTAGAGCACCGCGATCGTCGGGCCGATCGCAACCGCGGCGGAGCCGGGGGCAGCGGGTCGGCCCGCATCAAACCCCGGGCCGATCGCAACCGCGGCGGAGCCGGGGGCAGCGGGTCGGCC
>NZ_CAXUCH010000272.1:0-3043 GCF_964249325.1 uncultured Mycobacterium sp.
ACCACATGCACTAAGCACAATCAGGCCGGCTCCGAGCGAGGAAACGATTGGTAAATTTCTCCGTGTTGTAGACATGATCTTGTTCCTCCTCCGAGGTTTCGAATAGTTGAGGCGAACGGAACATACGGCCGCCGAGTCCGCGTAGGCACGCGTAGTCGACTACCTGCTTTGCACCGGCCGCATAGTCGACTCCGTGCGTAGCTGTGCCTTCGCGCCGACGGGGACGAGGAGCCCGACCAACGCTGAGGGCACCCACGCTGGCGAACCTGCCCGACACTGCGGCGTTTGCTCCCCCCGCAGTGGAATGAGTTTGCATCCTTCTGCATAACCATGCAGAATGGCCGCTATGATCCTGCGAGTGGCGGTGGCCGGCGCCAGCGGCTACGCGGGAGGCGAAATCGTTCGGCTGCTCCTCGGCCACCCCGCCTACGCCGACGGCCGGTTTACGATCGGCGCACTCACCGCGGCGGGCAACGCCGGCAGCACGCTCGGCGAGCAGCACCCTCACCTGCTGCCGCTCGCTCAGCGAGTGCTGGAACCGACCGAGATCGACGTGCTGCGCGGCCATGACGTCGTCTTCTTGGCGCTCCCGCACGGGCATTCGGCGGCCTTAGCCGAGCAGCTGGACCCTCAGACGCTGATCGTGGACTGCGGCGCTGATTTCCGGCTCACCGAACCCGCAGCCTGGCAGCGCTTCTACGGTTCGCCGCATGCCGGCAGCTGGCCGTACGGGTTGCCCGAATTGCCCGGCGCCCGCGAGCGGCTGCGCGGCGCCCGCCGCATCGCAGTACCCGGCTGCTATCCGACCGCGGCACTGCTGGCCCTGCTGCCCGCCATCGCCGAGGACCTCGTCGAACCCGCCGTCACGGTGGTAGCCGTCAGTGGCACATCGGGGGCTGGTCGTGCTGCGAAGACGGACTTGCTCGGCGCAGAGGTCATCGGATCGGCGCGGGCCTACAACATCGGCGGGGCCCACCGGCACACCCCCGAGATCGTGCAGGAGCTGCAAAAGGTCAGCGACCGAAAAGTCACCGCGTCGTTCACCCCGGTGCTCATCCCCACGTCGCGCGGCATCTTGGCCACCTGCACCGCACCCACCCGCTCGCCGCTCTCACAACTGCGCGCAGCATACGAAAAGACTTATAGCACAGAGCCTTTCGTTCACCTACTGCCCGGCGGACAGTTGCCCCGCACCGGAGCGGTGATCGGCAGCAACGCTGCGCACATCGCCGTCGCGGTCGACGAGGAGGCCGCCACATTGGTGGCGATCGCCGCCATCGACAACCTGGTCAAGGGCACCGCCGGTACCGCGGTGCAGTCGATGAACCTGGCGCTAGGTTGGCCGGAAACCGAGGGGTTGCCACTAGTAGGAGTGGCGCCGTGACCGACCTCGCCGACGCTGCCAGGCTGCTGCGCACCCAGGGCGTGACGGCACCGGAGGGATTTCGGGCCGCCGGCATCGCTGCGGGGATCAAGCCTTCCAGGGCGCTGGATCTGGCGCTGGTCTTGAACGAAGGCCCGGACTACGCCGCCGCGGGCGTCTTCACCCGCAACCGGGTCAAGGCCGCACCGGTGCTGTGGAGCCAGCAGGTGCTGACCACCGGCCGGCTGCGCGCGGTGGTCCTTAACTCGGGCGGCGCTAATGCCTGCACCGGCCCTGCCGGTTTCCAAGACACCCACGCCACCGCCGAGGCCGTCGCCGCCGCGTTGTCGGACTGGGGCAGCGAGACCGGTGCGATCGAAGTCGCCGTCTGCTCGACGGGCCTGATCGGTGACCGGCTGCCGATGGACAAGGTGCTCGCCGGCGTTCAGGAAATCGTCCACGAGATGGTAGGCGGGCTCACCGGCGGTGAGGACGCGGCACGGGCCATCATGACCACCGACACCGTGCCGAAACAGGTTGCGCTGCACCATCCCGGTAACTGGACCATCGGCGGAATGGCCAAGGGCGCCGGGATGCTGGCGCCGTCGCTGGCCACCATGCTGTGCGTGCTGACCACCGACGCCGTGGCCGACGCTGCAGCGCTCGACCACGCGCTGCGGCGTGCCAGCGCCGTCACCTTCGACCGCCTGGACATCGACGGCACCTGCTCCACCAACGACACCGTGCTGCTTTTGGCGTCGGGGGCAAGTGAGATCGCCCCCAGCCAAGCCGATCTCGACGGCGCAGTGCTTCGGGTCTGCGACGACCTGTGTGCGCAGTTGCAGGCCGACGCCGAAGGTGTCACCAAACGCATCACCGTCACGGTGACCGGCGCGGCCAGCGAGGACGAGGCCGTCACAGCGGCGCGGGTAATCGCCCGCGACAGCCTGGTCAAGACCGCGTTGTTCGGCTCCGACCCGAACTGGGGCCGGGTGCTCGCGGCAGTGGGCATGGCGCCGGTGCAGCTCGACCCGGAGCGGATCACTGTCTCGTTCAACGGTTTTGCGGTGTGTATCGACGGCGTCGGAACGCCGAAAGCTCGGGAGGTGGACCTGTCGGGAACCGACATCGACGTCACCGTCGACCTCGGGCTAGGTAGTGGTCACGGCAGTATCCGCACCACCGACCTGTCGCACGGCTACGTCGAAGAGAACTCGGCTTACAGCTCATGATCCGCCTCCTCCTCATCGCTCCCGCTCTGCATCGTCGGCGGTGGCATAGCTCATGATCCGCCTCCTCCTCATCGCTGCCGCTCTGCATGGTCGGCGGTGGCATAGCTCATGACGACCAGCGAATTGCCGACCCAGGTAAAAGCCCAGGTGCTCGCCGAAGCCCTGCCCTGGCTCAAGCAGCTGCACGGCAAGATCGTCGTCGTCAAATACGGCGGCAACGCGATGACCGACGACACGCTCAAGCATGCGTTCGCGGCCGACATGGCGTTTCTGCGCAACTGCGGCATCCATCCCGTCGTCGTACACGGTGGCGGACCGCAGATCACGGCGACGTTGCAGCGACTTGGCATCGCCGGCGACTTCAAGGGCGGATTCCGGGTCACCACACCGGAAGTGCTCGACGTCGCGCGGATGGTGCTGTTCGGTCAAGTGGGCCGGGAACTGGTCA
>NZ_CAXUCH010000272.1:3053-5352 GCF_964249325.1 uncultured Mycobacterium sp.
CGGTATCACCGGTGAAGACGCGCAACTGTTCACCGCGGTGCGACGGCGCGTCACCGTCGACGGCGTGGCCACCGACATCGGGCTGGTGGGCGACGTCGCCAAGGTCAACGCCGCCGCGGTGTTGGATCTGATTGCGGCGCGGCGCATTCCGGTGGTATCCACGCTCGCTCCGGATACCGACGGAGTGGTGTACAACATCAACGCCGACACCGCGGCGGCGGCGCTGGCCGAAGCGCTGGGCGCCGAGAAGCTGCTGATGCTCACCGATGTCGAAGGGGTGTACACCCGCTGGCCGGACCGCGATTCACTGGTCAGCGAAGTCGACACCGCGACACTCACCCAACTGCTGCCGACGCTGGAGGAGGGGATGATCCCGAAGGTCGAAGCGTGTCTACGTGCGGTTGCCGGTGGTGTGCCGAGCGCGCATGTCATCGACGGCCGGGTGGAGCATTGCGTGCTGGTCGAACTGTTCACCGACGCGGGCACCGGCACGAAGGTGGTGGCGGCATGACAGAACCACATCGTGGCGACCCGCTGCGCTCGGCATCGCCGAGCTTGCGATCGCCACGTACCACAGTTATGCAGCAGCGTTGGTCGGCGGTGATGATGAACAACTACGGCACCCCGCCGGTGGCGCTGGCCAGCGGTGACGGCGCGGTGGTCACCGACGTCGACGGCAAGTCCTATCTCGACCTGCTCGGCGGCATCGCGGTCAACGTTCTCGGCCACCGTCACCCCGCGGTGATCGAGGCGGTCACCGAACAACTGTCGACGCTGGGACACACCTCCAACCTGTATGCCACTGAACCGGGTATCGCGCTGGCTGAAACACTGGTCGCCTTGTTGGGCGCCGAGGCGCGGGTGTTCCTGTGCAACTCCGGCACGGAGGCCGTCGAGCTGGCGTTCAAGCTGTCGAGGCTCACGGGCCGCATCAAACTCGTTGCTGCGCAAGGTGCTTTTCACGGCCGGACGATGGGGTCGCTGGCTCTGACCGGGCAGCCGGCCAAGCAGGCGCCGTTCGCGCCGCTCCCCGGCGAGGTCACGCATGTGCCGTACGGCGACGTCGACGCGCTGGCGGACGCGGTCAGCGATGACACTGCCGCGGTGTTCCTGGAACCGATCATGGGGGAGGGCGGTGTCGTGGTCCCTCCGGACGGCTATCTTGCTGCGGCCCGCGACATGACAACCCGGCACGGCGCGTTGCTGGTAGTCGACGAGGTGCAGACCGGGATGGGACGCACCGGCACGTTTTTCGCCCACCAGCACGACGGCATCACCCCGGATGTGGTGACCTTGGCCAAGGGTCTCGGTGGTGGGTTGCCGATCGGGGCATGCCTGGCGGTCGGGCCGGCAGCGGAGCTGCTGACGCCCGGTCTGCACGGCAGTACCTTCGGCGGCAACCCGGTGTGTGCGGCCGCGGCCTTGGCGGTGCTGCGCGTGCTGGCCGCAGATGATTTGGTGCGCCGCGCCGAGGTGCTGGGAAAGTCGTTGCGGCACGGCATCGAATCGCTCGGCCATCCACTGGTCGACCACGTCCGGGGCCGCGGCTTGTTGTGCGGTGTCGTGCTGACCGCGCCGAAAGCCAAAGACGTCGAGACCGCTGCGCGCAGCGCCGGTTTCCTGATCAACGCCGCTGCACCAGACGTCATCCGGTTGGCGCCGCCGCTGATCATCACCGAGCACCAGATCGACGCGTTCATCACCGCGCTGCCCGGAATCCTCGATACCGCCGGGGAGGCACTGTGACTAGGCATTTTCTGCGCGATGACGACCTGTCGCCGCACGAACAGGCCGACGTGCTGGAGTTGGCGGCGCGACTGAAGAAGGATCCGCTGAGCTGCCGCCCGCTGGAGGGTCCGCGCGGCGTAGCGGTGATCTTCGACAAGAACTCCACCCGTACCCGGTTCTCGTTCGAGATGGGCATCGCTCAGCTGGGCGGGCACGCCGTGGTCGTCGACGCCCGCAGCACCCAGCTGGGTCGCGACGAGACGTTGGGCGATACCGCAAAGGTGTTGTCCCGCTATGTCGACGCGATCGTGTGGCGTACTTTCGGCCAGGACCGGCTGGTCGCCATGGCCGCGAGCGCCACCGTGCCGGTCGTCAACGCGCTGTCCGACCAGTTTCATCCCTGCCAGGTGCTCGCGGATCTGCAGACGATCGCCGAACGCAAGGGATCGCTGCCCGGCCTGAAGCTGTCGTACTTCGGCGACGGCGCCAACAACATGGCGCACTCGCTGCTGCTCGGCGGCGTCACCGCCGGCATGCATGTAAGCATCGCCGCTCCCGACGAGTTCAGGCC
>NZ_CAXUCH010000273.1:0-5338 GCF_964249325.1 uncultured Mycobacterium sp.
TGGTCGCCACGATGCCGGCCAGCCCCAGCTCTACGGCCAGGTCTGCGATGTCGTCGATGTCGGCATCGGAGAGATCCGGCGCGATCTTCACCAGCACCGGCTTGAACGTCTCGGAGCGAACCGCGGCCAAGATCGGTCGCAGCAACTCCACGGCCTGCAAGTCCCTTAACCCCGGCGTGTTAGGGGAGCTGACGTTGACCACCAGATACGACGCCAGCGGACCTACCAGGCGCGCACTCGCGCGGTAGTCCTCGGCGGCATTGGCCGCCGGAATCGCCTTGGTCTTGCCGATATTGACACCGATCGGCACGTCGGGCCGATGTCGCGCGAGCCGAATCGCCAACTGGCCGGCGCCGTCGTTGTTGAACCCCATCCGGTTCAGCAGCGCCCGGTCGGAGGGTAGCCGAAACACGCGCGGAGCCGGATTGCCCGGCTGCGGCTCGGCGGTGACGGTGCCGACCTCGGCGTAGCCGAACCCGAGCGCACCCCAGATGCGCAGTCCGGTGCCGTTCTTGTCGAAGCCGGCGGCCAGCCCGAGCGGCCCCGCGAAGCGCACCCCGAACACCGTGCTGGCCAGGACCGGATCCCTCGGCGCCAACAGCCGGTGTAGCAGCCGGCGCAGCGGGGGAGCAGCCGTCACAGCGCGAAGCGCCGCGAAGACCAGCCGGTGAACCTGTTCCGCCGGAAGCACAAACAGCAGCGGGCGCAGCGCGCGGTATAACCGATGCTGTTCGCGTGCTCGATTCACAGTCCCGGCTGGTCGGTCCGCCGGTCGAGGGCAGTCTTCTTACGCCGCAACAACACCCGCCGGCTCCCGTCGGTGTAAAGCCGAACCCGCGTCAGCTCCCAGCCTCGGTACTCCGCCTCGATGGATAGCCGCGTCGATGCGCTGACCCGGGTCACCTCCGGCGGCAAGCGCAACGGCGCCCACTCGTATTCGTCGGACATCTCCGTCGTCCACTCAGCGGGTAACCGGCCGCGGCGCGCCGCACTCAACGCCGACCCGCCGCATGTTCGATGATCTGGACACCCTCACCTGAGCCCGACACCACATACAACGTGCCCGAAGCATCGTCAAAGGCCAGGGAGTTAGGTTGCCGCACGGTTGGGTAACGTACCTTTTCGACGGGTGTTCCGGTGGTCAGATCGTAACCAATGACCATATTCGTTGCGGTCTGCGACACCCAAGCGAGTCCGCGCGAGCCCGCCAGGCCGTACGGCGACTGTCGCACAGGGTAGGCCTGGCGCAAGATCAGCGGGTCGACCCCGAACACCAGCAATTGGCCGCCGCGGGTGTCGGCGACCAACACCCGGCCCACCGGGTCGGCGGCCAGGGTTGTCGCGCCCCGGCCGGCGCGCAGTGCCTGCTCGGCATTGCCGTCGGCGCCGATCGCCGTCACCGAGGTTTGGCTACGGTCCAATACAACCGCTGTATCACCCTGCGTCACAATCGAATCCACGCGGGCGAAGAGCTTGTTTCGTTTGGCCACGGCTGCCCTGGCGGCGGCCGGCTGTTCGAGCAGATAAACCGCGCCGTCGGCGCTGCCCAACACCAGCTTGCCGTCCGTGCGCCGGGCGATCGCGGTGAAGTCGGTGTTGCGTGCGCCGTCGATGTCTACGCGCTCGGCGTGGCCTGCAGACAAGTCGACGACGAAGTATCCGCCGCGTCCGCAGAGGTAAGCGGTCCCGCGGCCGTCAACCGTCAACGCGGTCGCCGGCTCAGGCAGCGCGATGTTGCGCGGCGGCTGTGCGGCGCCCACCACGGCGATGCTGGAAGGCGTTGCCGGATCGGAGCTGGGGCTGAGCACGGCCAGCCGCGAGGTGGCGGCATCGAACATCGCCGCCTGCGGGTGACCACCCAGCGGCAACACCACGCCGGCCGGTCTGGCCGCCACCGGAGGTGACTGAGCGGGCTGCGCCGGCGCGATGGTCGGGGGCGCTGTCTCCAACGCGTGCGACGAACACGATGCCGCGAAGGTAACGCAAAACAGCAGGCCAGCGACACGATCTTGGGGTTTACAGATTCGCACCACCGGGTAACTCTTAGACCATGCAACAGAACCTGGGACTGGGCTCCGATTCTAAGGAACGTTGTCGGCCTCGGTCCCGGGCCCGCCACCCATACCCGGCGGGTGACCGGAGGTATGGTCAGCCCATGACCCGCGCCAGCGACGATGCAGAGCGCAGCGATGAGGAGGAGCGGCGCCCATGACAGTCGCCGAAGACCGTCAGTTTTCCGGCCTCGAGTTCGCTATCGAGGACATGTCGACCGGGATCTTCGCGAGCGGGTACGGGCAAGTCGGTGACGGACGCAGCTTCTCCTTCCACATCGAACATCGCTCGCTCGTCGTTGAGGTCTACCGTCCCCGGCTAAGCGGATTAGTACCGCAAGCCGAGGACGTCGTCGCGAGGTCGACCCGCAGCCTGCTCGGCATAGACCTCACCGACCAACGCAGTCTCGCCGCGGCCGTGCGGGATTCGGTTGCGCTGGCCGAACCTGTTTCGCGCTAGCTCCGTCCGGTACTCCCGTCAGTAGGGGCCTATAGGCACCCGGTACGGTCATCGTCGTGACTGCGGCCCCAACGATGTCTTGGTGGCAGGTCGTCGTTTTGTCGGTGGTGCAGGGGTTGACCGAATTCCTGCCCGTGTCGTCTTCGGGGCATCTGGCGATCGTGTCGCGCATCATGTTCGGGCGCGACGCCGGCGCTTCGTTCACCGCGGTCGCCCAGCTGGGCACCGAGGTCGCCGTACTGGTCTACTTCGCTCGCGACATCGTGCGCATCGCCACCGCGTGGGTCAACGGCCTTGTGCGTTCACCAGCGAAGACGGCAGCCGGATCGGGCGCTCGCGCCAGCCGCGGCAACGATTTCGAGCAGCGAGGCACCGACTATCGGCTGGGCTGGTATGTGATCGTCGGCACGATTCCGATTTGCGTACTGGGTCTGGTGTTCACCGACGAAATCCGCTCCGGCGTGCGCAATCTGTGGGTAGTGGCGACGGCGATGGTGCTGTTTTCGGCGGTGATCGCAGCCGCGGAGTACCTGGGGCGGCAGAGCAGACATGTCGAGCAACTGACCGTGTGGGACGCCGTCGTCGTGGGCTGTGCCCAGACGCTGGCTTTGGTCCCCGGCGTGTCTCGATCCGGGGCAACGATAAGCGCCGGGCTGTTTCTCGGACTTGACCGCGAGCTGGCTGCACGGTTCGGTTTCTTGCTGGCCATTCCGGCGGTGTTCGCCTCGGGACTGTTTTCGCTGCCCGACGCATTCCACCCGGTGCGCGAAGGGATGAGCGCCAGCGGGCCACAGCTGTTGGTGGCGACGCTGATCGCGTTCGTCGTCGGCTACAGCGCAGTAGCGTGGTTTCTGCGGTTTCTCGTGCGGCACAGCATGTATTGGTTCGTCGGTTACCGCGTGGTCGCGGGAATCAGCGTGCTGGCCTTGCTCGCGGCCGGGACGGTATCCGCGACATGACCGTGATCTTGCTGCGACACGGTCGATCGACATCGAACACCGCGCACGTTTTGGCGGGCCGTTCCGAGGGCGTCGACCTCGACGACAAGGGCCGCGAGCAAGCCGCCGAACTGACCACCCGGCTCGGCGAACTGCCCCTGAAGGCGCTGCCGACGGACGGTTGAACCGCTCGCCGAGGCGTTGGGGATGCAGCCGGTGGTCGACGAACGACTCTCCGAAGTCGACTACGGGCAGTGGACCGGCCGCAAAATCGCCGAGCTGGCCAAAGAGCCGTTGTGGACGGTGGTTCAAGCCCATCCCAGCGCGGCGGTGTTTCCCGACGGCGAAGGGTTGGCTCAGGTGCAGGTGCGCGCGGTGGCCGCGGTCCGCGACCACGACCGGCGGCTGGCCGACCAGCACGGCGGTGACGTGCTGTGGTTGGCCTGCACCCACGGCGACGTCATCAAAGCGGTTGTCGCCGACGCGCTGGGCAACCATCTAGACAGCTTTCAGCGCCTCACCGCCGACCCGGCATCGATGAGCGTGATCCGCTACACCCAGCTGCGCCCATTCGTGTTGCACGTGAACCACACCGGCGCGCGGCTCACCGCCGCCCTGACCAGGGTGCCTTCCCCGGATGCCGCGCCTGATAGCGAGATGCCGCCCGGTGACGCGGTGGTGGGCGGCTCCACCGATTAACTGGGAAGGCCGTGCGTCTTCGCAAATGCGTATGCGGTGCAATTGCCGGGCATTACGTGGGAACGACAATTGCCGGTATTTTGGAGATGCCATGGCCCGAGCAATTCATGTCTTTCGTACACCCGACCGCTTCGTCGCCGGGACCGTCGGCCAGCCCGGAAATCGCACCTTCTATTTGCAAGCCGTCCATGACAACCGGGTGGTGTCGGTGGTGCTGGAGAAGCAGCAGGTCGCAGTGCTCGCAGACCGCATCGGCGCGTTGCTGTATGAGGTGCATCGCAGGTTCGGCACGCCGGTGCCGCCAGAGCCGACCGAGGTTGACGACCTCAGCCCGCTGATCACGCCGATCGACGCCGAGTTCCGGGTTGGCACCATGGGACTGGGTTGGGATTCCGAGGCGCAGACCGTGGTGGTTGAGTTGCTGGCGGTCACCGACACTGAGTTCGACGCGTCGGTGGTGCTTGACGACACCGAGGAAGGTCCTGACGCGGTGCGGGTGTTTTTGACCCCGGAGTCGGCCCGGCAGTTCGCGACTCGGTCCCATCGCGTCATCTCGGCGGGGCGTCCGCCGTGTCCGCTGTGCGACGAACCGCTGGACCCAGAGGGACACATCTGCGCGCGCACCAACGGCTACCGGCGCAGCGCGCTGCTCGGGTCTGACGATGACGCCGAGGCCTGATGATCGCGAGGTGTTGCGGCGCGGCGAACTGACGGTCCTGGGACGCATTCGCTCGGCGAGTAACGCCACGTTTCTGGGCGAGTCGACGTTGGGTGAGCGCAGCGTGCATTGCGTTTACAAGCCGATTGCCGGTGAGCAGCCGCTGTGGGATTTCCCCGACGGGACGCTGGCGGGCCGGGAACTGGGCGCGTATCTGGTGTCGACGCAGCTGGGCTGGAATATCGTGCCGTACACGATCATTCGCGACGGGCCGGCCGGTCCGGGCATGGTGCAACTCTGGGTGCACCAGCCCGGCGATGCGCCGGACTCCGATCCCGACACCGGGCCCGACTTGGTCGACCTGTTTCCCGCCGGCAAACCGCCAGCGGGCTATCTGCCGGTGCTGCGCGCTTATGACTATGCCGGCGACGAAGTCATCCTGATGCACGCCGACGACATCCGGTTGCGCCGGATGGCGGTCTTCGACGTGCTGGTCAACAACGCCGACCGCAAGGGCGGGCACATCCTGCGC
>NZ_CAXUCH010000274.1:0-5307 GCF_964249325.1 uncultured Mycobacterium sp.
GATGCGCTTAGCATCGCGCTCAAGGGTGGCGACGCCGACGTGCGCGCCTACGCCCGCCGCGCGCTGACATACGAACCCGCGTAGTCGGGCAGGTCGACGTCGGGCCGGTCGGGCGATCCCCGCGCGGGCCGAGCAATGACATCCGTGTCCAATTACGGCAATCTGCTGGCGTCGAAGTCACTACGCTTGCCTATCGTGACGACTTCAGGCGGCTCGGCTAATTCCCGCCTGACAGTGGACGACTGGATCCAGACCGGTTTCCGCATCCTCGCCGAAGAGGGCATCAAGGCGCTGACCATCGATCGGCTCTGCCGACGCCTCGGCATGACCAAAGGCAGTTTCTACTGGCATTTCAGCGACATGAAGGCCTACCGGCGCGCGCTTATCGACACCTGGGCCGCGGTCCGTGACGAGGATCGCGGATTCTTCGATGCCCTCGCGGCGGACCCGCCGCGGCAGCGGCTGTCGCGGATGATGACCGCGTTGGTCGGGCCGCGGCACTGGATGCTCGAGCGCGCGATGCGTGAATGGGCGCGCTCGGAGCCGGCGGTCGCGGCCGCGGTACGCGAATCAGACCAACGGGTGGTGGCCACGGTGCGGCAGGCCTTCCTCGATGACGGCTTCGACCCCGAAGACGCCGACATGCGCGCCAACGCCACCTTCGCCGCCGGCATCGGGTTTTTGCATTTGTCGGGTTCGCGGCCGAACCCGCAGGCCGCCGGCCGTCGCGAGCGGTTCCTGGAAGTGATGCTGCGCCACTAGTCGCCTTACTCGCCGAAACTGCGCTCCTCGCCGAGACTGCGCTCACCGCAGCGAAACTGCGCCAGCTGCTTGGTATTTGCTTCGCAGTTGGCTATGGCCGCAGACTCGATCAAGTCGCCATACGTAAAGGCATGGTAGGGGTCAGTCATGACGAAGCCGTCCAGGTATCTGGTGTTCGACGACGACTCAGCCGCGAGGTGGCCAGCGCGCTGGAGATCGGCGCGAAAGTGTCTCCGAAGGCGATGATCGGACCTGAGCAAGCGCTACAGCCCCAGCGCGCGGTAGGTGCGGCGCACGAATTTCGGTTGCACTGCTTGTAGTTTGGCGCGGGAGGTGTTTCCGGCGACCGCGGCGGCGGCGTCCGAAGACAGGGTCGGCAGATTCTGCACCAGATACAGCAGGATCAGGTCCGCCGACGGGTCTGCCTGCCACCACGTCCCGTACGCGCCGGGCCAGCTGAACGTCCCCAATCCGCCCGGCCCGAACAGCGCCGCCGATTTCGCCGGCTCGGTCACAACCGACAGGTTCAACCCGAACCCGCGGCCGATCCAGAACGGCGAGCCCAGGAAGGGATGCCGCTTTTGCTCGGCGGTGAGCCGATCGGTGCGCATCGCCCGCGCCGATTCGGCCGAAAGCACCCGCACCCCGTCCAGCGTCCCGTCCCGCAACAGCATCCGGGCGAACCGCAGATAATCGTCGGCGGTCGACCACAACCCGCCGC
Source organism: uncultured Mycobacterium sp. (assembly GCF_964249325.1). Lineage (NCBI taxonomy): Bacteria > Bacillati > Actinomycetota > Actinomycetes > Mycobacteriales > Mycobacteriaceae > Mycobacterium > uncultured Mycobacterium sp. The sequence goes on from NZ_CAXUCH010000274.1 coordinate 1,484, forward strand.
CGGCGTTCGGAAACGCCGGCGGCGACACGTGCGGCGGACCCATCGCGTCGTGCTGAAGCCGGTCGTCGTCGTCAAGCCGATACATGGTCGCCACGCGGGACCGCTTCTCGGCCGGGACGAAAAACCCAGTGTCGCGCATGCCCAGCGGCTGCAGGATGCGCTCGTCGAGCACCTGATGAAACGGTTTGCCCTCGATGCGCGACACCAGGACGCCAACCACCGTCGATGGCGTGACTGTAGGTGAGCCGCTCACCGGGCTGGTGCACCAGCGGCAAGGCGGCAAGCGCGGCCAGCCAGACGTCCGGGCCCTGCCCGAACGGCAGCCGAACATACGCTCGCGAGATTGGCCCGGTGACCGAGAAGCCGTACGCCAGGCCGCTGGTATGGGTCAGCAGATCCTCGACCAGGATGGCCCGCTGCGCCGGATGCGTGCGCTCGAGCGGACCACTCGCATCGTTGAGCACCCGCATGTCGGCGAATTCGGGCAGCCAGCGCGTGATCGGGTCGCGCAACGCCAGCTTGCCGTCGTCGACCAGGCTCATTGCGGCGGCGACGGTGACCGGCTTGGTCATCGACGCGATACGAAACATGGTGTCGCGCCGCATCGGCAGCCCGGCGTCGACATCACGGTAGCCAATCTTGTTGACATGCAATACTTCTCCGTGCTGCCAGACAACGGTAACCGCGCCGGCAAGCAGCCCGGCGTCGCAGGCCTCGCGGATGGAAACCTGATTGCCGTCGAGATTCACCCGGATCAGGTTAGTGGGCGCCGCTGCGCTCGGACGAGCCAGAACGCCATCTCCACCTCGGCGCCGTCGACTTCGCGGCGCACGGTATTGGGTTCCAGTGACACGATGTCCCAGCCTGCTCCGCCCAGGACGTCACGCAGCGTCTGCTCGGACACCACCGGTCGCGGCCGGTCTTCGTCGGGCGGGTTGGCGTCGCAAAAACACGACATCAACAGCGTTGCGCCTTGCCGGGTGGCCCGGTGCACCGCCTTCGCGTAGCGGCGTTTGCCGTCCTCGTCTAGACAATGAAACATGCCGCTGTCGATGACGGTGTCGAACGCGGCCGTGTAGCCCTCCAACGTGGTGGCGTCGGCCACTGCGAACGCCACGTCGACGCCGGCGTCTTTGGCGCGGCGCTCGGCGGTGATCAGCGCTGTGGGCGAGATGTCGAGCCCGGTGACGGTGAAACCATGCCGGGCCAGGTAGACCGCGTTGTCGCCCAGGCCGCAGCCGATGTCGAGCACGTCGCCGTGCACCAGGCCTTGCTCTTGCCAGCCGACGACGCTTTCCTTGGGCGCCTTGGTATCCCACGGCGGCGTCGTCGCCGCCGGGATGCCCTCGGCCGGGCTCCCACCGCGGTAGAGCGCGTCGAAATCCAGCCGGGGAAACGCAGAAGATCCAGAGCCTGTCATTTTCGCCAGGGTAGCCAAGCCGCGCTTAGGCTGCCGCGCATCCCCAACGGACTCCCGGACAGGTGGTACACGGTTTGCCCGTCCGGTAGCGATTAGGCCAGGTATTCGTTCTGAGGCGGGCACAACGGTCGGTCGGTACTGATAGAAGCTTGCTATCGCAGAAGTGACATCGGATGCCGCTGGGCAAACGCGAGACGGTTCCTCGGGACGCCACGCGGCCCGCTTGATCGCCAGACGGGCCGGCAATGCTAGGCTGCCGGGCAGTCGACATCCTTTAACGATCCGTCCGGCGAGGCGGAGAAGGAGGTCAAGTCTCGTATGGGTGCTGTGGGCCACACCGGCTTAGGCAGCGAATCCCGGGAATTGATGTCGGCGGCCGACGTGGGCCGCACCATTTCCCGTATCGCCCACCAGATCATCGAGAAGACCGCGTTAGACGACACCGCTCGGCCTGGTCCGCGGGTGGTGCTGCTGGGCATCCCGACCCGCGGGGTGACGCTGGCCCAGCGGCTGGCCTCCCGCATCGCCGAGTTCTCCGGTATCGATGTCGACCACGGTGCGCTCGACATCACCCTGTACCGCGACGACCTGATGATGCAGCCGCCGCGGCCCCTGGAAGCCACAAACATTCCGCCCGGCGGCATCGACGACGCGCTGGTGATCCTGGTCGACGACGTGCTGTACTCCGGGCGCTCGGTGCGCTCGGCGCTGGACGCGCTGCGCGACATCGGCCGGCCGGGCATCGTGCAGCTGGCGGTGCTGGTCGACCGCGGCCACCGCGAGCTGCCGCTGCGCGCCGACTACGTGGGCAAGAACGTGCCGACCTCCCGCAGCGAGAGTGTGCACGTACTGCTGAGCGAACATGATGGTCGCGACGGGGTGGTGATCTCCCGATGACCCGACACCTGCTGGCCGCCGGCGACCTGAGCCGCGACGACGCCACCGCGATCCTCGACGACGCCGACCGCTTCGCGCAGGCTTTGGTCGGCCGTGAGGTCAAGAAGCTGCCGACACTGCGCGGCCGCACCATCATCACGATGTTCTACGAGAACTCCACTCGCACCCGGGTGTCGTTCGAAGTGGCCGGCAAGCTGATGAGCGCCGACGTGATCAACGTCAGTGCGACGGGATCGTCGGTGGGCAAAGGCGAATCGCTGCGCGACACCGCGCTGACGCTGCGCGCCGCCGGCGCCGACGCGCTGATCATCCGCCATCCCGCGTCTGGTGCCGCGCACCGGTTGGCCGACTGGACCGCCACCGACCAGGGGGGCCCCTCGGTGATCAACGCCGGCGACGGCACCCACGAACACCCCACCCAGGCGCTGCTGGACGCGCTGACCATCCGGCAGCGGCTCGGCGGCATCGACGGCCGGCGCATCGTGATCGTCGGCGACATCCTGCACAGCCGGGTCGCCCGCTCCAACACCCATCTGCTGGCCACGCTGGGCGCCGAGGTGGTGCTGGTCGCGCCGCCGACGCTGCTGCCGGTCGGGGTGGCCGACTGGCCGGTCACCGTGTCCTACGACCTTGACGCCGAATTGCCCGCCGCCGACGCGGTGTTGATGCTGCGGGTGCAGGCCGAGCGGATGCACGGCGGCTTCTTCCCGTCCGCGCGCGAGTACTCGGTGCTCTACGGGCTATCTGACCGGCGCCAAGCGCTGCTGCCCGGCCACGCCGTGGTCCTGCATCCCGGTCCGATGCTGCGCGGTATGGAGATCGCATCATCCGTGGCCGATTCGTCTCAATCGGCTGTGCTGCAACAGGTTTCCAACGGTGTGCACGTGCGGATGGCGGTGCTGTTTCATGTCCTTGTCGGAGCGGAGTCCCCGGAAAGGGGGGCCGCGGCATGAGTGTGCTGATTCGTGGGGTTCGTCCGTACGGTGAGGGCGAGCGCGTCGACGTGCTCGTCGACGACGGCCAGATCGCCGATATCGGTGCGGGGCTGCACGAGACCGGAGCACTCGAAAAAGCCTCAGTCGTCATCGACGCGACGGACCAGGTGCTGCTGCCCGGCTTGGTCGACCTGCATACCCATCTGCGTGAACCGGGCCGAGAATATGCCGAGGACATCGAAACCGGCTCGGCAGCAGCGGCTTTGGGCGGCTACACGGCCGTGTTCGCGATGCCCAACACCAACCCGGTCGCCGACAGCCCGGTGGTCACCGACCACGTCTGGCATCGCGGCCAGCAGGTCGGCCTGGTCGACGTGCACCCGGTCGGCGCGGTCACGGTAGGGCTGGCCGGAAAAGAACTGACCGAGATGGGCATGATGGTCGCTGGTGCCGCCCAGGTGCGGATGTTCTCCGACGACGGCAACTGCGTGGCCGACCCGCTGGTCATGCGCCGCGCCTTGGAATACGCCACCGGCCTCGGCGTGCTCGTCGCCCAGCACGCCGAAGAACCC
>NZ_CAXUCH010000275.1:0-5289 GCF_964249325.1 uncultured Mycobacterium sp.
GTTTACGTGAGGCAACGAATCCGCCTTCGCGCGCATCTTGACATGAGGCAACAGGTGACACGAGATTGCCGCCGGTAAAGGTGCGGAACCGGCGTTCAGGAGACGCAGCGGAACCCGATATGGGTGGTCGCGGTGTCCCGCGACTGGGGTGAGCGGGCGGCGGGCCGGTAGCGGTGGCAGTACTCCGGCGCGCACAGGTGCGAGCCGCCCTTCAGCGTCTGGTTGACGGACGGGTCAGCGGGTCCGCACGGTGTGCAGCAGGGTTTCGGGGGCTGCTCCAGCCGGTGGTGTGAGCTGTATTCGGTGGTGGTCCACTCCCAGACATTGCCGATCATGTCCAGCAACCCGAACCGATTGGGCGGGAAGGTCCCCACCGGCGAGGTCCCAGTCCAACCCAAGGCGCCGTCGTTGCGGTACGGGAATCGGCCCTGCCATGTGTTGGCCATCAACTGGCCCTCGGGCTTCTCCTCGTCTCCCCAGGCATACTTCGTGGTCATTCCACCGCGGGCGGCGTACTCCCACTCCGCTTCCGTGGGTAGCCGCCGCCCGGCCCACTGCGCATAGGCCGCGGCATCGGGGTAGGCAACCTGGACCACAGGGTGATCAGCCCGCGCGGCGACATCGCTGTCGGGTCCGAATGGGTGGCGCCAGCATGCGCCCGGTACCCAGTGCCACCACTGCCGCCAGTCGCGCAGGTCGACCGGACCCGGCGTTGGGCGGAATACCAGCGCACCGGGAACAAGGTCGTCAGGATTCGCACCGGGATACTGTGCGGGATCGATCGGTTTTTCGGCGACTGTCACATAACCTGTGGCAGCGACGAATTCGGCAAATTGCGCATTGGTCACCGGATGCCGTTCCACCGCGAATGGGGCCACGCTAGCGGTATGGATGGGAGCTTCTTCGGGGTAGAAGCTCGTCGATCCCATCCGAAACGCTCCGCCGGGCAGCTCAACCAGCTCGGTCAGCATGATGTCAGGGTATGACGACCGCGAAGTCGGCCATCAGCGCGATTTTGGCCGCGTCGAAACCCAGCAGCCCGCTCGGTCCTTCCTGGTGGATGGCGACCAGATAGCCGTTTGTGTTCGTCCAGATGTGAGCGATGCGGTCGGCGAAGGCGATTGCGCCCGACGATCCGCGGTACGTGCCGGTCAGCTGCTGGCTGCTGTACCCGCAGAACGGGGCTGGGGTGATGGTCACTTCGGCACCCGCCTTCGATCGCATCATCGCGTCGTACTGGGTGAAGGCTGCCGCAGGTGTGAGAATCGTCGACGCGATAGTGACCTTTCCTGTCATGCCGTCCGGTCCGGCTAACGCCAGGGCCACCTCACCGTCGCCGGCGGTCGACGTCCAGCCGTCCGGCACGCTAATGGTGACTTTGGGCGCCGCCGGGTCGGCGACGGTGGCGGTGGTGGGCTTGCCTACCACGCTTGCCGGCGGCAAGCATTCCAGCGCATCAGGCGGTATGTGAGCGGGCAGCGTCGTCTCGACCCCGGGAACTCCGGTGAGCGGGTCCGGCTGTGGTTGGCCAGCGACTCCCGTCGTCGAGGAACTCGCTACCTTTGCCGAAACTGCCGTACCGCCAGTGGTTTTAACGCAACTGGCCGAGACGGCCACCAGAAGGGCCGAGCAGAGCACAACGCCCCAATGCCTCACCATTTCAGTCGCGCGAAAAAGCCAGCGCCAGTTCGTTTCCGAGGTCCTTGTACGCGGCGCCAAAGAGGTCCACCGTAACCTGAGCAATCGCTCCGCCGCTGAAGACGAATGGCGCCTTATAGCGGCTCGATACTCCGGAACCGCTGTTGCGCCCGACGCTGATCGCCGCGCCGGCCAAGCCAAACGTGCCCGGGTGAGTCTTCATGTCCGGCAACGCGGCGACCGCGGTGTCGTCGATGTAGAGGGTGGCTTCACCCAGCGGGGTGTGGCTGTTCTCCACCGTGCCTCGCCGGATGTATTGGACACCCAGCAGCTGTCGGCCCAGCGGCACAGCGGCGGGTGAGGAGATGATCTGCTCCTGCTCACCGAGAAAGTTGTAGACGTAGTGCAGCCGTCCGTCCTGGATGAACAGGACGTGTCCGCCGTGGGCACCGCCCTGTTTGAACAACACACCTTCGGCACCGGTATCGACGGTCACCTCGGCCAGCACCGAGAACGACCGACCGTGGATTTCGACGCCCGCCCCAATCCCGACGTCGGCGGTATTGGGATAGTAAGTGTAGGTGGATCGTTCGCCGGCCAGGTAGGGCCGCCACCGTGACATCGTTTCCAGCAGGTTGAAGTCCGCGAGCGGCAGCCCGTTGTATTTGGCGGCCTCCGAAAACCACAGCGCCTTCAGTTCCGCGAGCTTCTCAGGCTGCTCCGCGGCGACGTCGTGGCATTGGCTGCGGTCGGCTTTGATGTGGAAGAGTTCCCAGCGGTCGGCGTCGAAGTGCGACCAGCCCGCGGGTGTGGCGGCGTGCACGGTGTTGGCGAACCAGCCTTTGTGCCAGATGCCCCGGGTGCCCAGCATCGTATAGAACTGCATTTCCTTGACCACGGCGCTCGGATCCTCCACGACCGCTTTGAAACTGACACCATCCAGCGGACGCTGAGCGATGCCTTTGACCGTCTCCGGCGCAGTGATACCCAGCAGGTCATAGACGGTCGGCGTGATATCGCAGACGTTGACGTAGTTGTCGCGCACCTCCCCTCGCGCAGCAATCCCGTTGGGCCAGCATATGATTGCCGCATCGGCGATGCCGCCCTCATGCGAGGCGTAGCGCTTGAACAACTTGTACGGCGTGTTGAACGCCATCGCCCACCCGATCGGGTAGTGGTTGTAGGTCTGCGGTCCACCGAGCCGGTCGAAATACTTCAGGCTCTCTGCGACGGTGTCGATGTAGCCGTTGAAGAACTTCGTCTCATTCACCGACCCGTTCGGTCCGCCTTCACCGCTGGCCCCGTTGTCGGAGATCACCACGATCAGTGTGTTGTCCAACTGCCCGGACACTTCGAGATAGTCCAGCACTCGGCCGATCTGGGCGTCGGTGTAGCTCAAGAAGCCGGCGAACACCTCGGCCATCCGGGAAAACAATCTCTTCTCGTCGGCACCCAACGAGTCCCAGGGGCGCACGGTGTCCTGCAGAGGCCACGGTTCGCCTTGCGGGCCTTTAACATCCAAATACGGATTAATTGGTGACAGCTCGGTATCCGACGGCACGATCCCCATCGCCTTCTGTCGCTCCAGCACAATGTCGCGGTAGTTTTCGTACCCCATGTCAAAGCGGCCGACGTATTTGTCGGCCCATTCCTTGAACACATGGTGCGGGGCATGGCCTGCACCCGGGCAGACATAGGCGAACCACGGCTTGTCGGGTGCGATCACCTTTGCATCGCGAATGAACTCGATCGTTTTGTCGGCGATGTCCTTCGACAGGTGGTAGCCGTCTTCAGGAGTAGCCGGTGGCGCCACAGGATGGTTGTCGTAGACCAGATCCGGATACCACTGATCGGTTTCCCCGCCCATGAAGCCGTAGAACCGCTCGAAACCTCGCGAAAGCGGCCAATTTCGTTTCGTTGACGCCAGATTCGACTCCTCCAGCGGTGTCAGATGCCATTTGCCGACGCAGTAGGTGTTGTAGCCGCGCTCGGCCAGCACCTCGGAGAGCAACGCGGTGTCGGCCGGGATTCGGCCGTTGCAGTTCGGAAACCCGTCGGTGAACTCTTCGATGGTGGCCATACCCACAGTGGTGGCGTTGCGACCGGTCAGCAACGACGCCCGAGTCGGCGAGCACAGCGCGGTGGTGTGAAACTGCGACAACCGCACACCGTGGTCGGCGATTCTGGTCGTGGCCGGCATGTCGACCAGCCCGCCGAAGCAATCCCATGTCGCGATTCCGACGTCGTCCCACACCACATAGAGGATGTTCGGCGCGTTTTCCGGTGCGGTCGGTGCGGCGTATGGACCCCAATCCGGCTCGGAGTCACGGATATCCAGCTCGATTTTGCCCTGAAACTGCGTTGCCATCACGGCTCCGTTCTTCTCGGTGCCGCGAGCCTATACCAGTCACGTGTCGAATAGTGGTGCAACTGCCAGCCATTTCAGGGCAGCCGAAACACCACGCCGTCGCTGCGCTATTGGCCAGAGCAGGGGCTACAGCTGCGAGTGCCCTCGCAGACCAGCCCGGTTTTACTTGGCCTTTTCGAGGATGTCGACGAGCCGCCAGCGTTTGGTCGCCGACAGCGGACGGGTCTCCATCAGCGAGACGCGGTCGCCGATGCCGGCGACGCTGTTCTCGTCGTGCGCCTTGACCTTCTTGGTGGTGCGGATGATCTTGCCGTAGAGGGGGTGCCTGACCCGGTCCTCCAGCTCGACCACGATGGTCTTTTGCATCTTGTCACTGACGACGTAGCCGATCGCGGTCTTGCGGCGGCCCCGCGGCTTCGGGGTGCGCGGAGTGTGCTTGGGCCCCTTATCTTTCGGCGCAGCATCTTTGGCAGCCGCTTTCGTCGGAGCCGCCTTTGACGCCTTGGTGGCGGCCTTTTTCGCCGGGGCCTTCGTGCCAGTCTTAGCCTCTGCCATTACGATTCCTCACCCCCGGGCCCGGATGCCAGGCCCAGTTCTCGTTCGCGCAACACCGTGTAGATGCGCGCGATCTCCTGACGCACGGTGCGCAGCCGACGGTTGTTGCTGAGCTGGCCGGTGGCCATCTGGAACCGCAGGTTGAACAACTCCTCCTTGGATTCGCGCAGACGCTCGACCAGCTCGTCGTCCGTGAGCTCACGCAGTTCGCCAGCGGAAACGCCCACTGCCATCAGAACTGCTCCTCTCGGGTCACGATGCGGGCCTTGATCGGCAACTTGTGTATTGCTCTGGTGAGCGCGGCCCTGGCGACGGCTTCATTGGGGTAGCTCAGCTCGAACAGCACCCGGCCCGGTTTGACGTTGGCGATCCACCACTCCGGTGAACCCTTGCCCGAACCCATCCGGGTCTCGGCGGGCTTTTTGGTCAGCGGACGGTCCGGGAAGATGTTGATCCACACTTTGCCGCCACGTTTGATGGGCCGGTTGATGGCGATACGCGCGGACTCGATCTGCCGGTTGGTGACGTAGGCGTGCTCTAACGCCTGGATGCCGTAGTCGCCGAAGCTCACCGTGGTGCCACCGCTGGCGATGCCGCGCTGGCGTGGGTGGTGCTGCTTGCGGTGCTTGACCTTGCGGGGAATCAACATGATTCAGCTCTCCGTGCTCTGCGTCTCGAGGGCCGGCTCGGCGGCCGCGGGAGCGGCGGCCTCCTCGGCTCCTGCGGCC
>NZ_CAXUCH010000276.1:0-5247 GCF_964249325.1 uncultured Mycobacterium sp.
CGGCTCTTCTCGCCGAGCGCCTGGCGCCCGGTGCGCGGCTGTGGTGGCAGGCCGGTCACCGCTCCACCGAACCGGCTCACGCGCTGGCGTTGGCGCAGCTGGGGCTCGACCCGATCATTGACCTGCGGATGCGGCTCGGGGAGGGCACCGGCGCCGCGGCCGCGTTGCCGGTGCTGCGTGCCGCGGTGGCCACCCTGTCGTCGATGGCCACCTTCTCCGCGGCCGGTGTCGCGACCCAGGCGGACACTGTCGACGAGGTGACGTGATCCGTTCGCTGGCAACGGCTTTCGCTTTCGGGACGGTCCTGCCGGGCATGGGTGACCGGCCGCTGGGCCGTGGCACGATGACGGCGTTGCCGGTGGTCGGAGCCGCGCTGGGGGTGCTGGCGGCGGCGGTGGCGTGGCTTGGCGCGCTGGCGTTCGGTTCGGGCAGCCCGTTGGCCGGATTCCTGGCGGTGGCTGTCCTGCTGGCTGCGACCCGGGGCCTGCACATCGACGGCGTGGCCGACACCGCCGATGGGCTCGGCTGCTACGGGCCTGCCCCGCGGGCGCTCGAGCTGATGCGCGACGGCTCGACTGGACCGTTCGGGGTGGCGGCCGTCGTGCTCGTGATAATTCTTCAGGGCCTTGCTTTTTCGGCCGTGAGCGCTGTTGGGATCGTGGTGGCGGTGTGCGCGGGCCGGGTCGCGGCGGTGCTGGCCTGCCGCCGTTCGGTGCCCGCGGCCCAGGGCAGCACGCTCGGTGCATACGTCGCCGGCACTCAGTCGGCGACAACGGTATGGGGCTGGGCGGCGGCGCTGCTGGTGGCGTCGGTATGGGCGGGTCCACAGCTGTGGCAGGGACCGGTCGCGGTGCTGGTGGCACTGGGTTGCAGCGCCGCTCTGGTGGCGCACTGTGTGCGACGTTTCGGCGGCATCACCGGTGACGTGTTGGGCGCAGCCATCGAAGCCACTACAACGGTGACCGCGGTGCTGCTGGCGGCGGGGTAGAAGCGGGCTCAGCCCCGCCGCGCCATCCAGCCGTGGGTGTCGGCGAAGGTGCCGCGCTGGATTCCGGTGAGCGTGTCGCGCAAAGCCATCGTGACTTCGCCGGGTTCGCCGTCGGCGACGGTGAACTCGTTGTCGCCGTACTTCACATGCGAGATCGGGGTGATGACGGCCGCGGTGCCGCAGGCGAAGACCTCGGTGATCTCGCCGGCGGCGGTCTTCTTCTGCCACTCGTCGATGTCGATCTTGCGTTCCTCGACCGCGATGCCCGCGTCAGTAGCCAACTGCAGCAACGAATCCCGGGTGATACCGGGCAGCAGCGAGCCGGACAGCTCGGGCGTGACGAGCCGCGCCGAAGCACCACTGCCGAACACGAAGAACAGGTTCATTCCGCCCATCTCTTCGATGTAGCGGCGTTCGACGGCGTCGAGCCACACCACTTGCTCGCAACCCTTTTCGGCGGCCTGGGCCTGAGCCACCAACGAGGCCGCATAGTTGCCACCGAACTTCGCTGCACCCGTGCCGCCCGGGGCGGCCCGCACGTATTCGGTGGACACCCATACCGTGACCGGCCTAATACCGTGCTTGAAGTAGGCGCCGGCAGGCGAGGCCATCACCAGGTAGCGGTACTGCTTGGCCGGGCGAACTCCCAGTCCCGGCTCGGTGGCGAAGACGAACGGCCGCAGATACAGCGACTCTTCGCCGCCGGCGGGCGGCACCCACGCACGGTCGACGGCGATCAGCTGCCGCAACGACTCGATGAACACCTCGTCGGAAAGTTGCGGGATCGCGATCCGTCGCGCCGACGACCGCATCCGTGCGGCGTTGGCGTCGGCACGAAACGACACGATCGACCCGTCGGCCCACCGATACGCTTTCAGTCCTTCGAACACGCCTTGCGCGTAGTGCAAAACGATTGCCGACGGGTCGAGTTCAATCGGCCCGTATGCGTTGACTCTGGCGTCGTGCCAACCGCGGCCCTCGGTGTAGTCGATAGACACCATGTGGTCGGTGTGATACTTGCCGAAACCCGGGTCACGCAGAATCGACTCGCGTACCTCATCGGGTGTCGGGTTTGCGGTGCGCGAAACCGTGAACTCGAGGAGGCCGCTGGTCATCCTGCGATTGTATCTACGCGTGTCTATCGGGTTTTTGGTTGGACGAACGGCGGGCGCACAACTTCGCATTCCAGCGCGCGGCCGCGGACGTCGACGGTGACATGCTGACCGTCCTCAATGCCCGCGTCGGTGTCGATCAGCGCCAACGCGATGCCGGTTTTCAATGTCGGAGAAAATGTTCCGGACGTGGTGACCCCGATCTTGGTGTCTCCGTCCAACACCACCAAGTCGGGCCGCAATACACCGCGGCCCACTGCGCGCAGCCCGCGCAACAGCCGCCGCGGCCCCGCGGCCTTCTCGGCCAGCAACGCATCGCGCCCGAAGAACGCGTCCTTCTGCCAGCCGATTGCCCAACCGCAGCGGGTCTGCAGCGGCGAAATGTCGGCTGACAGTTCATGGCCGTGCAGCGGGTAACCCATCTCGGTGCGCAACGTGTCGCGGGCGCCGAGCCCGGCCGGCTGCCCGCCAGCGCGGGTCACCGCCGCCAACAGCGCGTCGAACACCACACCCGCGGATTCCCAGGGCGGCAGCAATTCATAGCCGTGTTCGCCGGTGTAGCCGCTGCGGCACACTCGTACCGGCACTCCCGCAAACGATGCATCGGCATAGGCCATGTAATCCATACCGGTCGGCAGCCCTAGTTCGTCGAGCACCTCGGCGGAGCGAGGCCCCTGCACGGCGAGCACGCCATAGGAGCGGTGCTCGTTTTCGATCGCCAGCTCGGGCGGTGCGGCCGCCTGAAGCGCGGCCACCACTGCGGCGGTGTTGGCGGCATTGGGCACGAGGAAGATCTCGTCGTCGGCGACGTAGTAGGCGATCAGGTCGTCGATGACACCGCCGGATTCGTTGCAGCACAAGGTGTATTGCGCTTTGCCCGGCCTGATGCGGGCCAGGTCGTTGGTGAGTGCTGAGTTGACGAACCGCGCCGCGCCCGGGCCGCGCACCGACGCCTTGCCCAGGTGACTGACGTCGAACAGGCCGACGGCGTTGCGGGTGGCGTTGTGCTCGCTAACCGTGCCGGCATACGACAGCGGCATCAGCCAGCCGCTGAACTCGGCAAAAGTAGCACCCAGCTCGCGGTGACGATCCTCCAGTGGTCCGTGCTGCAGCTCATTGCTCACGAGACTCGACCCTAATGGGCGGTGGATATGGTGATGGCCGTGAGCACTCATCCCGGTTACGTCTCCCCCGCTGTCACTGTCGCCTCCTCGCTGCCGCGCCGCGGCGCCGGATCAGCCGTGCTGATCGTGCCCGTGGTATCGACGGGAAACGAGGACCGACCACGCGCAACGGTCGTTGGGGCCGAACCGTTCCTGGACGCCGACGCGGTCGCCGAGATTGAGACGAGTCTGCACGCGTTGAGCGCCAAAGGCGGCGCCGAGCAGGTGCACCGGCTGATCGCGCCGTCGTTGCCGGTGGGCAGTGTGCTGGCGGTCGGGCTGGGCAAACCGCGCGAGGAGTGGCCGGCCGACGTCGTTCGCCGCGCCGCGGGGGTCGCCGCACGAGCACTAAACGGAGCCGAAGCGGTGATCACGACTCTTTCGCAGCTCGATGTCGGCGCAACTGTCGAAGGGCTGATCTTGGGCAGCTACCGGTTCACCGAGTTCCGCACCGCGAAGACGGCGCCCAAAGATGCGGGGCTGGGCAAGGTCACGGTGTTATCCACCGGGAAGGACGCCAAGAAAAAAGCCAGTCACGCCGCGGCTGTCGCGACCGCCGTCGCAACCGCGCGGGACTTGGTCAACACCCCGCCCAGCCACCTATATCCTGCAGAATTCGCAAGCCGAGCAAAGGCTTTGGGCGAATCCGTCGGGCTGGACGTCGAGGTGCTTGACGACGAGGCGCTGCAGAAGGCCGGCTACGGCGGAGTGATCGGAGTCGGCAAGGGCTCGTCGCGGCCGCCACGGCTGGTCCGGCTGATCCATCACGGGTCGCGGCTGGCCGAAAACCCCAAAGCCAAGAAGGTTGCGTTGGTGGGCAAGGGCATCACCTTCGACACCGGCGGGATCTCGATCAAACCGGCCGCCAACATGCACCACATGACGTCCGACATGGGCGGCGCGGCGGCGGTCATCGCCGCGGTGACGCTGGCCGCGCAGCTGGAGTTGCCGATCGACGTGATCGCCACGGTGCCGATGGCGGAGAACATGCCGTCAGGCACCGCGCAGCGCCCGGGCGATGTCTTAACCCACTACGGCGGCACCACCAGCGAGGTGCTCAACACCGACGCCGAGGGCCGGCTGATCTTGGCCGACGCCATCGTGCGGGCGTGTGAGGACAAACCGGACTATCTGATCGAGACTTCGACGCTGACCGGTGCGCAGGCAGTGGCGCTAGGCGCCCGCACTCCCGGGGTGATGGGCAGCGACGAGTTCCGCGACAGGGTTGCCGCGATATCGCAGAAAGTGGGCGAGAACGGCTGGCCGATGCCGCTGCCCGAAGAACTCAAAGACGAGCTGAAGTCGACGGTGGCCGACTTGGCCAACGTCACCGGGCAACGCTTCGCCGGGATGCTGGTGGCCGGCACTTATCTGCAGGAATTCGTCGCCGACGGGGTGGCCTGGGCGCATATCGACGTCGCCACGCCCGCCTACAACACCGGCAGCCCGTGGGGCTACACCCCGAAGGGGGGCACCGGTGTGCCGACCCGCACGATGATCGCCGTTTTGGAGGACATTGCACAGAACGGCTGATATAGATCGGTTTGGTCCTTCACAAACGCCTCCGGGGGTGTCAGGAAGGGATTGTCAGAGTTCCCTTTCGAGGACCTGGGCGTTGACGCGCTTTGGTTCTCTTGACACGCCCCGGAGGTGTTGTTGTGTCTGTGCATGTTGCCCCAGTCACGTCGTCCACGATCGTCGTTGCCGTCGATGTCGGCAAGAGCTCGGCGATGCTCTCGGCGACGGACAGTTCCCGTCATCGGGTGTTTGGTCCTGTGGGGTTCGCGCTGACTCGGTCGGAGCTGGCTAAGACTGTGCATCGAGTCAGTGCGGTGGTTCCACCGTCTGCCCAGGTCAAGGTTGGTATCGAAGCGGCTGGGCACTATCACCGGCCGGTGCTGGATTATCCGTGGCCGGTCGGCTGGGAGGTTCTGGAGTTCAATCCCGCCCATGTCGCCGAGCAACGCCGGGTGGCGGGTCGGCG
>NZ_CAXUCH010000277.1:0-3652 GCF_964249325.1 uncultured Mycobacterium sp.
ACGGCGCTGCTGATCGACTTCCGCGATCTGACCGTCAGGCCGGTGCCGTTCGACCCTGAGGCGCGCGGTGTTGCGTTGCTGCTGATCGACTCGCGGGCCCGGCACAGCAACGTCGGCGGCGAATACGCGGCCCGTCGTGCGTCCTGTGAACGTGCAGCCGCTGACCTGGGTGTGTCGTCGCTGCGGGATGTCAGTGCTGCTGCGGCGTTGGCAAAGATCGGCGACACCGTCAACGCCCGACGCGTTCGCCACGTGATCACCGAGAACCAGCGGGTCCTGGATTTCGCTGCGGCACTTGACGATTCCAATTTCACCGAAGCTGGCCGCATCCTGACCGCCTCGCACGCCTCGATGCGCGACGACTTCGAAATCACCACCGAGCACATCGATCTGCTCGCCGAATCCGCGGTTCAGGCCGGCGCGTTTGGCGCCCGCATGACCGGAGGCGGCTTCGGCGGCTGCGTGATCGCGTTGGTGCCGGCTGAGCGGGTCGAGGCGGTCGCGGAGGCGGCACGACGCGCGGTCGGTGATGCGGGCTACGAACAGCCGGTGATCACCCGCACCCACGCCGCCCAGGGTGCGTGTCTGCTGGGATGACTCGGCATAACACACCGCGATTGCGCGCCGCCGATTCCGCGCGAGACCATGAGGCATGGTCGGCTATGTCGACGTGCGGGCCTACGCCGAGCTCAACGACTTCCTCGGTCCCGACGTGCGCGGCCTGACCACGCGCCGCCCGTTTCGCAGCCATCAGACCGTCAAGGACGTGCTCGAGGCGATGGGAATTCCGCACACCGAGGTCGACCTCATCCTGGTCAACGGCGAGCCGGTCGACTACGCCCACCGCCCGCAGACAGGTGACCGCATCGCCGCCTACCCGGTATTTGAGGCGCTCGACGTCGGACCGGCGAGCAGGCTGCGGCCGGTGCCGCTGCGCGATCCCCGCTTCGTCGTCGACGTCAACCTCGGTCGGCTCGCGCGCCTGCTGCGGGTGCTCGGCTTCGACGTGTGGTGGTCAGCCGACGCCGACGATCAGTCTCTGGCCGATATCAGCTTGGCCCAACAGCGGATCCTGCTGACCCGAGACCGCGGCCTGTTGAAGCGTCGCGCGATCACGCACGGCTTGTTCGTCCGCGCCGACGACCCGGAGCAGCAGATCCTCGAAGTGATACGGCGACTGGATCTGCGCCAGCGGCTGGCTCCGCTGACCCGATGCGTGCGGTGCAACGGCCGGCTGGCCACCGTCACCAAGGACGAGGTGATCGACCAGCTCGAGCCGTTGACCCGCCGCTACTACGACGAGTTCAGCCGCTGCCGCGACTGCGGGCAGATCTATTGGGCCGGCTCGCACTATGAGCGGTTGCTCGAACTCGTCCATCGGCTGCGCGACAAACTGTGAGCTATGTGGCCGGCGTCAACCGGACTGCAGCCAGCTTCAGCCGGTCGACCGCCTCGGCGAACTCGTCGAGTGACGGTATGCGCGGCTCGCGGAATTTAATCCCGATCATGCGCTGTGCGCCCTTGACGCCATACGACTCTGAGCAGCGCCGGTAGAGATCCGCGACAACCCCGCGGTCTTGGATCAGTTCACCACGCATGGCCGTCGTCTTGCCGTCGAGCAAGACCTGGGCGTCGGCACCGTCGCGGAAGTTGAGCTTCCACGGCGCGCCGGTCAGGGCGTAGAGAAGGTTGTCGATCCGGTGAGCGCTCACCGGAATCGCATACTGCCGCCCGGTTTTTCGCCCCGTGAAGCTCAGCACCATCAGCTGCTTGCGGGCCGGGCCCATGAGCGGAGTGCGCAGCAGCGACCGCAGGATGGGGTTGACGACACGAAGTACAGGTTGCGGTGGATGCGAGATGGTGATCGCCGGCGATTGTTCTGTCATGCCAACACGGTAGGACTAATCGGGATGCGCGGGAGACTTTCTGCTGAGGCCCACGGTACTGACGCACTCAAGCCAGCGATGGTGACGGCACCGTCAGGGGACACGAGCTTTCCGTCTACGACTGTGCCGGAGCTATATGGTGCCAGCGGTGGTACCATACAAGCATGGAGAAGACGACCATCTACCTACCCGACGACCTCAAGGCCGCTGTGAAGCATGCTGCTCATCAGCGCGGAGTGTCGGAGGCAGAGGTCATCCGGGAGTCCATCCGGACGGCGGTAGGTGGTGTCAAACCCCGGCCCCGCGGTGGGCTGTACAGCGGATCTGAGCCGATTGCCCGGCGTGTTGACGAGCTACTGGATGGCTTTGGCGAGCGGTGATAGTTGACACCAGCGCACTGCTTGCCTATTTCGACGCAGCTGAGCCAGACCACCAGGCAGTATCCCGGGTGATCGATCGGTCCGACGACTGGCTTGTCGTCTCGCCCTATGTGGTCGCCGAACTCGACTATCTCCTGGCCACACGTGTGAATGTCGACGCCGAGCTCGCGGTGTTGCGGGAACTTTCCGGCAATGCCTGGGAATTGGCCGACTTCGCTGCCCCGCAGCTGGAGGAGGCTATCAAAATCATCGAAAAATACCGTGATCAGCACATCGGCATCGCGGACGCTTCCAACGTCGTGTTGGCCGACCTGCACCGCACTCGCACGATCGTGACGCTGGACCGTCGACACTTCGGGACATTGCGTCCGAGCCGTGGTGGACGCTTCACCATACTGCCGTGATAGTGGGCTCAACACCGATAAACGAACGGTCCGCACCTACGCGTCGCCGAAGTCCCAGCTGACCGTAAAACCGTGGCGCAGTACCAAAGCGGTGAGCACATCGGTGCGCTCGGCCAGTGGCCACGACTCGGTGGTGAACGCGTGGAGGGCAAAGAACGCGAAGTTCGCGGAGCTCTCCGGTGTGGTGCGCGGCCGGTACACGATGGCGTCCAGGTCGCTCCACCACCGCCGGACGGCGTCGGCGAGCCGATGACAGGAGGCCCACACGTCGGGATGCTGGCCCGACCTGAACTGGTCGTCGATGCCCAGGACGTCGAGGTTGGCCTCGGTGCGCAGGTCGAGCACGCGCGGAGGCCGGGCGGCGACCAAACGCACCAGATGGTGGCCGGCGTGGTCGGCCGGGATCACCAGGCCGGTCGGCAGGTAGCGCTCCCGGAATGCGCCGACGAGTGTGCTGGCCGCGTATCGCGTTCGGAATGAGCCGGATTCGGGATCGAAGCGAAAGCGCGGTGTGGGAAAGCCGTTCCAGGTCCACTCCGCGGGTGCGCTGGCGTCGACGCGCCACAGTTCGGTGCCGGCAGCAACGCGGCGACGGCGCAGGCCGGCGGGCCGAGCGGTCGGCAGAGGTGCCCGGTAGCCGGCGGGAAGATCAGGCACCGACCGCGGCTAGCATCCGCCACGCGGTCTCGGCGGTCTTGGGGCGGCGCAGCGCCTCGGCGATCGACGAGCCGCCCAGGTCGTCGCGGCGTAGCCGCATGACACGGTCGGCGGCCAGTGGGTCCGACGTGAAGCGCGTCAACAACTCCAGAATGCGGGGCAGGTCTGTCCGCAGCCGATCACCGTCGAATTGCCAAGCAGGAAACCAGGTCTGGTTACCGACCGCGGAGCCCAGCAGCTTGCCCCGGCTCCGCAGCCGGTGCACGGCCTGTGGCGACCGCAGGCCCAGCCGAGTTTGCACTTGCGGTGTGGGCAGCGCGCCCTC
>NZ_CAXUCH010000277.1:3662-5230 GCF_964249325.1 uncultured Mycobacterium sp.
TCGCGAACCAGGGCGCCGCGTCGCTCGTCGTTCAACTTGCCGGCGGCGATGCGTTCCAGGGTTCCCTGCGGCGCGGTCGGCGCTTGCAGGATCGCGTCGAGCAGCTCAGCGAACCCGGAGTCTCTTTGCGCGCGTTCGGCAACCTGGCGAGCCAGCGGGGCAACGGCGGTAGGCACGGTTCTACGCTACCACGACGAGCAGCCGATTGAAACAATCGAAACAGCATGTTCAGCTCATCGGCGTACTGTGGCCGACGCCGATGAGTAGAAGGAGTGACGGTGGCGAGAACCGACAACGATAGCTGGGAGATCACCGAAAGCGTGGGCGCTACGGCGCTGGGGGTGGCGGCGGCGCGTGCCGCGGAAACCGACAGCGACAATCCGCTGATCCAAGATCCCTTCGCGCGAGTGTTCCTCGACGCGGCGGGAGATGGGATGTGGAATTGGTTCTCGGCGCCCGAGCTGCCTCCCGAGATCGTCGAGGAAGCACCCGACCTGCCGCTACGGATGCGGTCGATGGTCGACTACATGGCTGCTCGCACGGCGTTTTTCGACAGCTTCTTCCTCGACGCCACCAAGGCCGGCGTCCGGCAGGCGGTGATCCTGGCCGCGGGTTTGGATTCGCGAGCATGGCGGTTGCCGTGGCCGGACGGTACGACAGTCTACGAACTCGACCAGCCGAAGGTGCTGGAGTTCAAGTTGTCGACCTTGCGGGAACGCGGCGACCAGCCGACGGCGAACTTGGTCAATGTTCCCGTCGATCTGCGCCACGACTGGCCAGAAGCGTTGCGGCAGGCGGGGTTTGACGCCTCGGTGCCCAGCGTGTGGGCGGCGGAGGGCCTGTTGCCGTTCTTGCCGGCGGCGGCGCAGGAGCTGCTGTTCGAGCGGGTGCAGGCGCTTTCCGTCGCGGGCAGCCGGATCGCGGTCGAGGCGCCCGGTCCTGGCTTCATGGATCCCGAGGCCCACGCCAGGCAGCGCGAGCAGATGCAGCGAATCCGTGCGCTGGCAGCCAAACTGGGCGAGCAGCGCGATATCCCCGACGTCCAGCAGCTGTGGTACTTCGAGGAGCGCGAAGACGTCGGCGACTGGTTGCGCCGCCACGGCTGGGACGTGTCGGTGGTGCCGGCCGAGGAGCTGATGGCCCGCTACGACCGGCGTCCGCCCGACATCGAGGACGCTGCGCCGCGCAGTTTGTTCGTTTCTGCGCAGCGCTTATAACGCGGCAACTACACCAAAGAGGTCAGCGCGGCCAGCGCTGCGTCGTAGTTGGGCTCCGAGGCGATCTCGGGCACCAGTTCGGTGTGCGCGACGTTGCCGTCGGGACCGATCACCACAATCGCCCGTGCCAGCAGCCCGGCCATCGGGCCGTCGATAATGGTGACGCCGTACTCGTCGCCGAAGCTGTCGCGGAACGCCGAGGCGGTTGTGACGTTCTCGATGCCCTCTGCGCCGCAGAATCGCTGCTGCGCGAACGGCAGGTCTTTGGAGACGCACAGCACCGACAGGCCCTGCCCGGCGGCGCGCTCGTTGAAGGTCTTGGTTTGGAGGGCGCACACGGACGTGTCCAGC
>NZ_CAXUCH010000278.1:0-5183 GCF_964249325.1 uncultured Mycobacterium sp.
ATGCGATAGTCGCTCACGCGCGCGCCGATCACCCCGACGAAGCGTGTGGGGTACTAGCTGGCCCGGAAGGCTCCGACCGTCCCGAGCGGCATGTCGCGATGGTCAATGCGGAACGCTCGCCCACCTTCTACCGCTTCGACTCCACCGAGCAGCTCAAGGTGTGGCGTGAGATGGACGACGCCGGTGAAGTGCCCGTCGTCATCTATCACTCGCACACCGCGACCGAGGCGTACCCCAGCCGGACCGACGTGAGCCTGGCGGCTGAGCCCGACGCCCATTACGTGCTCGTGTCCACCCGCGACCCGGACCGACACGAGCTGCGCAGCTATCGCATCATCGACGGCATCGTCACCGAAGAGCCCGTCCAGGTCGTCAAGCAATACTGAGAGCCCTGAAGGAAGCCCTATGAGCGTCACCGTGTCCATCCCGACCATCCTGCGGCCCCACACCAAGGGGCAGAAACGCGTCGAAGCCACCGGCGACACACTCCGTGCGGTCATCGACGATCTGGACGCCAACTATTCGGGCATCTCCGAACGGCTCGTCGATAACGGCAAGTTGCACCGGTTCGTCAACATCTATGTCAACGACGAAGACGTTCGGTTCTCCGGCGGCTTGGAGACCGCGATCTCCGACGGCGACTCGATCACCATCTTGCCGGCCGTCGCCGGTGGTTAAGCGTGTCCCGATACAACTCGCTGCTCCAGGCGCTGGGTAACACACCGCTGGTCGGTCTGCCGCGCCTGTCGCCGCGCTGGAACGACGGGCCGGACGGCCCCCACGTGCGGTTGTGGGCCAAACTCGAAGACCGCAACCCGACCGGGTCGATCAAGGACAGGCCGGCGCTGCGGATGATCGAACAGGCCGAAGCCGACGGACTGCTGACGCCCGGCGCCACCATCCTGGAACCCACCAGCGGCAACACCGGGATCTCCTTGGCGATGGCGGCCCGGCTCAAGGGCTACCAGCTGATCTGCGTGATGCCGGAGAACACCTCGATCGAGCGGCGTCAGCTGCTCGAGCTCTACGGTGCGCACATCATCTTCTCGCCAGCCGAGGGCGGATCCAACACCGCGGTGGCCACCGCCAAAGAGCTCGCCGCGGCCAACCCGTCGTGGGTGATGCTCTACCAATACGGAAATCCGGCCAACACCGACTCGCACTACTACGGCACCGGCCCGGAAGTGCTGGCTGACCTGCCCGAGATCACGCACTTCGTCGCCGGCCTGGGCACCACCGGCACGCTGATGGGCACCGGCCGGTATCTGCGCGAGCACGTGCCGGGGATACGCATCGTCGCCGCCGAGCCCCGCTACGGCGAGGGTGTCTATGCGCTGCGCAATATCGACGAGGGCTTCGTGCCCGAGCTCTACGACCCCGACGTGCTAACCACCCGCTACTCGGTCGGCTCCGCTGATGCGGTCCGCCGCACCCGGGAGTTGATCGACGCCGAAGGCATCTTCGCCGGCATTTCCACCGGGGCGGTGCTGCACGCCGCGCTCGGCGTTGCGGCGAAGGCGCAGGCCGCGGGCGAGCGTGCCGACGTCGCGTTCGTGGTCGCCGACGCGGGATGGAAGTACCTGTCGACCGGCGCCTACACCGGTACTCTCGACGAGGCCGAGGACGCGCTGGAAGGGCAGCTATGGGCTTGACACGCCACCACGATGATGCCGGCGTAGCAAGGATCGAGGAATCGCGCAAATGACTGGGCCGACCCGATATCCGGCGGCACGCCAACCGCAACGCAACAGCCCTCCTCGATGGAAGGTCGGGGCGGCCACCATCGTCAGTTTCGTTGCCCTGCTCTACCTCGCCGAGCTGATCGACCAGCTCAGCGGCCACAATCTGGATCGCAATGGCATCCGGCCGTTGGAGACCGACGGGTTGTGGGGCATCGTCTTCGCGCCGCTGCTGCATGCGAACTGGCAGCATCTGATGGCCAACACCGGACCGGCGCTGGTGCTAGGTTTTCTGGTGACGCTGGCCGGCCTGGCCCGCTTCGTGTGGGCCCCCGTCATTGTGTGGATCGTCGGCGGCTTCGGCACCTGGCTGATCGGCAACGTGGGGTCGGCGTGCGGAGAGACCGACCACATCGGCGCCTCCGGCCTGATCTTCGGCTGGCTTACCTTTTTGCTGGTGTTCGGATTTTTTATCCGCAGCGGGTGGCAGATTGTCGTCGGGATCTTGGTGCTGTTCTTCTACGGCGGCATCCTGTGGGGGGCCGTGCCGGTGCTCAACATGTGCGGCGGGGTGTCGTGGCAGGCGCACCTGTGCGGCGGCGTCGCCGGCGTGCTGGCCGCCTACATACTCTCCGGCCCAGAACGCAGGGCGCGCGCTCAGCGCAGAGCTGGTCTGGTGCACCGGTGAGCTCAGCACTGGCGCCGGTCGGGGTCTTCGACTCCGGCGTCGGCGGGCTCACCGTCGCGCGGGCGATCATCGACCAACTGCCGGATGAAGACATCATCTACGTCGGCGATACGGCCAACGGGCCCTATGGTCCGCTGACCATCCCGGAGATCCGCGCGCACGCACTGGCCATCGGCGACGACCTCGTCGACCGCGGCGTCAAGGGGTTGGTGATCGCCTGCAACTCGGCGTCCTCGGCGTGCCTGCGCGACGCCCGCGAACGCTACGACGTGCCCGTTGTCGAGGTGATCTTGCCGGCGGTGCGACGGGCCGTGGCCGCCACCCGCAACGGCCGCATCGGGGTCATCGGTACGCGGGCGACCATCGCCTCGCACGCCTACCAGGATGCGTTCGCCGCGGCACGCGACACCGACATCACCGCCGTGGCGTGCCCGCGATTCGTCGACTTTGTCGAGCGCGGCATCACCAGCGGCCGCCAGGTGCTCGGGCTGGCGGAGGGCTATCTCGAGCCGCTGCAGCGCGCCGGGGTCGACACCTTAGTGCTGGGGTGTACGCACTATCCCTTGCTGTCCGGGCTGATTCAGTTGGCGATGGGCCAGCACGTGACGCTGGTGTCCAGCGCGGAAGAGACCGCTAAGGAATTGGTGCGGGTGCTCACCGAGCAGAATCTGCTGCGCCCGCATGCGGCGCCACCCGCGACGCGCGTGTTCGAGGCCACTGGCGACCCGGAGGCGTTCACTAGGTTGGCGGCGCGATTTCTGGGGCCGGCGATTACCACCGCGCAACCTGTTCACCGCCACGTGCCCGCCCGCTAGATCGAGCGGTGATGCCCGTCCCATACCAAAGCGGCAATGTTTTCGCCAACAGGGTATCGGGCATGGCACAGTAGTGACCGTGCGAATGACCGTCCTCGGCTGCTCTGGCAGTGTGGTGGGTCCAGATTCGCCGGCATCGGGTTACTTGTTACGGGCGCCAGATACTCCACCGCTGGTCATCGACTTCGGTGGGGGAGTGCTGGGTGCGCTGCAGCACCAAACCGATCCAGCATCGGTGCATGTGCTGCTGTCGCACTTGCATGCCGACCATTGTCTGGACTTGCCTGGGCTGTTCGTGTGGCGTCGCTACCACCCGACACCCCCGGAGGGTAAAGCGTTGATGTACGGCCCGAGCGACACCTGGGCGCGGCTGGGCGCGGCATCGTCGCCATACGGCGGCGAGATCGACGACTTCTCGGACATTTTCGATATCCGTCACTGGGCTGACGGTGAGCCGGTGAAATTGGGCGCATTGACGGTGCTGCCGCGAGTGGTGGCGCACCCGACCGAGTCCTACGGCTTGAGGTTCACCGATCCCGACGGGGCGACGTTCGTCTACAGCGGCGACACCGGCTGCTGCGACGCCCTGGTGGAATTGGCGCGTGATGCCGATGTCTTCCTGTGCGAAGCGTCTTGGACGCATTCGCCGAAGCGGCCGTGCAACTTGCACATGTCGGGCACCGAAGCCGGGCGTGTGGCCGCCGAAGCCGGTGTACGAGAACTGCTGCTCACGCACATCCCGCCATGGACGTCGCGCGAGGACGTGATCAGCGAGGCCAAGGCCGAGTTCCACGGTCCCGTGCACGCAGTGGTGTGCGGTGAGACCTTCGAAATCAAGCACTCCTGAACCCTTATGTCCACACGGGAAGACGGTCGCCTCGACCATGAGCTGCGCCCGGTGGTCATCACCCGCGGGTTCACCTCACATCCGGCGGGTTCGGTGCTAGTTGAATTCGGCCACACCAAGGTCATGTGCACGGCGAGCGTCATCGAGGGCGTGCCGCGCTGGCGCAAGGGAACCGGGTTAGGTTGGCTCACAGCCGAATACGCGATGCTGCCGGCGGCCACCCATACTCGCGGCGACCGGGAATCGGTTAAGGGACGGCTGTCCGGACGGACCCAGGAAATCAGCCGGCTGGTCGGGCGCTCTCTGCGGGCGTGCATTGACTTGGCGGCGTTGGGGGAGAACACCATCGCGGTCGACTGCGATGTGCTGCAGGCCGACGGCGGCACCCGCACGGCGGCCATCACCGGTGCCTACGTGGCGCTGGCCGACGCGGTGACCTACCTGTCGGCGGCGGGCATGCTTTCCGACCCGCGGCCGCTGTCATGTGCAATCGCCGCGGTCAGCGTCGGTGTGGTCGACGGCCGAATCCGCGTGGACCTGCCCTACGAGGAAGATGCGCGCGCCGAGGTCGACATGAACGTCGTAGCCACCGATACCGGAACACTGGTCGAGGTGCAGGGCACCGGCGAGGGCGCAACATTTCCGCGCTCGACGCTGGACAAGCTGCTCGACGCCGCATTGGCCGCCTGCGACAAACTGTTCGCTGCCCAGCAGGAAGCGCTGGCATTGCCGTACCCTGGTGTTCTACCCGAAGGTACGTCGCCGCAGAATGCGTTCGGAACCTGACCGAGCTGCTGTTCGCCAGCCGCAACCGCAAGAAGCTCGCTGAACTGCACAGGGTGCTCGACGCGGCCGCGGTGTCGTTGACGTTGATCTCGCTCGAGGATGTGCCGCCGTTCGACGAGACGCCCGAAACCGGTGCGACATTTGAAGACAACGCACTGGCCAAGGCCCGCGACGTGTTCGCGGCGACTGGATTGCCTTGTGTGGCGGATGATTCCGGGTTGGAAGTCGACGCATTGAACGGCATGCCGGGAGTGCTGTCCGCGCGCTGGGCCGGCGTCCACGGCGACGACGCCGCCAACACCGCTCTGTTGTTGGCGCAACTGCGCGACGTGCCCGACGAGCGGCGTGGCGCGAGGTTCGTGTCGGCC
>NZ_CAXUCH010000279.1:0-5161 GCF_964249325.1 uncultured Mycobacterium sp.
CAACCCGCCGCAACCAGGTCCCTTCACTCAACCAGTGCGGAAAACGGGCCTAGGGATGATTCGGTACCGCGCGGCAGGCTCCGCCGCACCATGCCGTTGGCCGCGTTCACTGCGCGGGCCGCGGGCGGACGGATGGTGGCCGCCCTGCGGGAGAAGACCGGCGACGCCGATGCCGTCAGCCGTTTTCACGACCGCACGGCGGCGCGCTACACCGAGCTACTTGGCCACTCCAAGGGCGTGCTTATGAAGGCTGGCCAACTGCTTTCCACCATCGAAACCAGTGCTATTGGCACCGGGGGGTTTTCCCCGTATCAAGCGGCGCTTGTTCGCCTGCAGGCGGATGCACCGCCGATGGATCCGGAGCTAGCCAAAGAAGTACTAGAGGCCGACCTTGGCCGGCCCGCCGCTGAAGTGTTCGCCGAGTTGACCCAGAAGCCAATGGCTGCGGCCTCAATCGGACAAGTACACCGCGCGGTACTGCACGACGGCCGTCAGGTTGCAGTCAAGATCCAATATCCGGGTGCTGCAGCGGCGATCCGCGACGACCTTGCCAATACCGAACTGCTAGCGACGTTCGTCCGTTTCGCATCCTCGGCATCTGGCACCGCAATACCCGATATACGGGAGGCGACGCGGGAGGTCGCTGAGCGCATCAGCGAGGAGATCGATTACCGTCATGAAGCCGCGAACATCACCATGTTCAGCGAGCTTTACCGCGGCCATCCCTTTATCCGGGTACCCGACGTCATCGCCGAGGCTTCTGGTGACCGGGTGCTGACCATGACCCATCTCGACGGGACGGATTGGGTTGCGGCGCAGAAGGCCGACCAAGAACTGAAGAACATTTGGGCCGAAGTGATCCATCGTTTTGTCGCGGGTTCTTACCGCTACGCGAATCTGTTCCACGCCGATCCTCATCCCGCGAATTTTCGCTTCAGGGCGGATGGCACGGTCGATTCGTCGACTTCGGCTGCGTCAAGGTCATTCCCGAGAACCAGCGCCGCGGGATCATCGGGATGGTTCGCGCTGCAATTGATGGCCGAACGTATGAATTCCACGACCTGCTGGTGGAATCAGGTTTCCTGCAAGAAGATTCCACTCTCACCGCAGACGCCGCATTCGCGTGGTTCGCCGAGCTGCTCTACGAGGTGCTTGCACCCCAGCCGGTCACATTCCGGCGAGACACCTCCGAACGGGCAATCCATGGCCTGCTTGATGTGCGCTCGCCTGACCATCCTGTCCGCCGCATGTCGGTGCCGGGCGATTTCGTTTTCTTGTCACGCATCAACCTCAGCATGAACGCAATATGCGCCGCCCTCGATGCAACGGTGCACGTTCGTGCGCTGGTAGACGACATGGATGGCGTGGCCGCACCGATCACGCCACTTGGCAAGCAGCATGACGCGTGGCTACGCCAACGTGGGTTGCCGTACGGATTGGAGGCCCATGACCACCCCTAGTACCACAGCACCACGCTTGCCCTGGGACCCCGCAGACCCCTACCCGTTCTACGAGCAGCGGCGTCGCGACGGCGACGTGGTGTGGGACGAAACGGCCCAGGCTTGGCTCGTTTTAGGCTACGACGCTGCGCGAGAAGTACTCGGCGGCTCCGGATGGACTAGCGATCCACGTGCCAATCCCAATGCGCGGGCGGCAATCCATTCGCTGGGTTCTGATTTGGTCGACCGCAACATGTTACTTTCCGACGGAGCACGTCACGATCGACTGCGCGGCGCTGTGCGTGACGTGTTCACCCGCTCTTTCATTGCAGGCCTCACCGCCGGCGTCGAAGCTATCGCCGCGGCGGTCATTGACCATCCCTTGACTGGCACAATGTTCGACTTCATGGCCGACATCGCGCAGCCCCTACCGATCGCCGTGATTGCGGCGTGGCTGGGGCTGGATGGCGTAACCGCAAAACTCTTGCGCGAGCAGTCGCCGGCGATCATCCGGATGCTGGGTGCTCTCGCCGACCCTGAGGAAATCGCCGCCGGCGCCGCGGCCTCGGCAACGCTCGTGACCGAGTTTCTTCCGCTGGCTGCCGAGCGCCGCTCCAACCCTGGCGACGACCTCCTCAGCCTCATCGCCTCCGACCCGGATTTGCTTCTCGACGACGTAGTCACCACGACCATCCTCATCGCGGTCGCCGGCCATGAAACAACCGCGAACCTCTTGGGAACCAGCATGCTTCGGCTTCTCTCGGTCGGGGCGGACGGCACCCGCCTCATCGATGGCATCGACTCAACCGACCCGTCACTGATCGCCGAACTGCTGCGCCTGGACGGCCCCGTACAGGCGGCCGCACGAACAGCGACCGAGGATCAGATAATAGGGGGCGTCGAAATAGCCTGCGGCGACTCAGCTCTTGTTGTTGTCGCCGCCGCCAATCGGGATC
The DNA here is from genome assembly GCF_964249325.1 of uncultured Mycobacterium sp. NCBI lineage: Bacteria > Bacillati > Actinomycetota > Actinomycetes > Mycobacteriales > Mycobacteriaceae > Mycobacterium > uncultured Mycobacterium sp. The sequence goes on from NZ_CAXUCH010000279.1 coordinate 2,396, forward strand.
CGGCCGTTTTCGATGCGCCTCACGAATTCCGGCTTGGCCGAGGCAGACCAGCGCCACTGGCATTCGGATACGGTGCACATTACTGCCTGGGTGCGGCTTTAGCGCAATTGGAAACCTCGGTAGCGCTACCGATGATTCTCGCGCGTGATCCCGTCTTGGCCGGATCGCCAATCTGGCGTGACACTCCGGCGATCCGCGGACCCCTTGACATCCCGGTGATCTTCCGGCGGCCGTAGGGTTCCTGCCCGCGCAGCGATTGCTTGATATCGCAGCAGAGCTCCCCGATACGAATACAGCGTCAGGACCTAGGCATGGGCAAGCTGCACGGTATCGCTGTTCGCGTCATGTGGCCGCTGACCGGGCCACGGTATGGGATGTCATCTCGGATCATGCCGGCATGGCCGAGTGGACACCCTTTCGTAGATCCGTCGTCGAACGGCTTGGCGAGCAGCATCCGAACGGAACGGGAGCTGTGCGGGCGCTCTACTTGGTTGGGCCTCCGACGCGAGAGCAGATTATCGGGTTCGAGCCGCCGCGGCGATTACGCTACAAGCTTTTGTCCCGGTTGCCGTTTCGTGATTACGTGGGCGAAGTGACAGTCGAGCCCGACGGCACGGGCAGCCCGCTTTCCATCGAAACGAGCTTCCGAGCACGGATTCCCGGTTCGCAGGTCTTCGGGCCGATCGCTATTCGACTTGGCACCTACGGCGCCGCACGCCTAGCGGAAAAGCGCGGGAAGCAACGGCAGCGCTAGACATCCGACGTAGAACAGCCAGCAGATCAATGGCCGCGCTCGGCGATCTCGGCGAGGCGGTCCAGCGACGCCCGTAGCCTCTCCGGCGTCGTGCGGCGGGCGCGGGGAATACGGTTGCGATCGGTCCAGTCGTAGGTGTGAGTGACGCGCGTATGGGTTTTGTCGATCGGGTCCAGCTCCCATCTCCACAGGTGTCCCGGTGGGGGGCGGCCCTTTTCGGCGGGACGCCAGGCGATGCGTCGGCCCTCCTCGAACTCCACAACGTGGTTCTCCCGAAGGCTGCCGAGGGTGAGTTTCATGGTGAACACGTCTCCGACCTTTCGGACACGCTGTCCGGGTGCAGCTTCGGCGACGTTGTCGTTGCCGTCCCACCGGGGCTGCTGAGACGGATCGGCGATCAACTCGAAAATTGTTTCCGCCGCCGCAGCGATCTCGCGGCTCGCGCTGACCACACGAGGCAGTTCGGCGTCATCGGCCATGGCCTGATCCAAGCACTGCGGCTTAGAAGCGTGAGGGCAGGAGTCGAAATCGCGCATCTTAAACTGTTGGTACTGACATATCTTCCTGTAACGCCACGTGGCCGGCCGGGTTTATCCACAGTTGCGCGTTCATCAACAACTCTTGTTTCGAGAGGTTGCCGGCACGGGTTTTGTCAGCGGTGCTTCATAGCATCGAGGCATGGGTTCACGCATCAGCGCTGAGCAGGCACGGGAGCGGATCAGTGCTGCTCTGGACGCGATCGACGCTGCCCATGACGTTTTGCGTGACACGTCTTCGACTGTGGTCGGCAACAAATTCCGCGTCGACGTTGCCGAACGGTTGGAGACCCAGCACCGCGTGAACCGCGGGCTGATGTACCGGTTCTTCGGCGAGATCGCCGACCCGCCCGACGAGGCCGGGGCAATCCCGGTAGTGCGTGACAGGTTGTGGGCGCGGCTGCGCATCACGCCCAACGAAATCACTCGCCGATTCAAGCTCGCCGCGCGGATCCGGCCGCGCCGCTCGCTGACCGGGCCGCCGGTGCCTCCCGAGCTACCCGAGTTGGCGGCCGTCGTTGAGGCGGGTGCGGTCGGTGAGGACCACATCCGCGCGGTGTGCCGAGCGGTCGACGAACTGCCCAGCTGCGTGTCGCCGACCGATGCGGCAAGTGCCGAGCGCACGCTGGTCCAGCATGCGACCAAACTCGACGCCGGCGTCGTCGCCAAGCTGGGCCAGCGCATCGCCGACTACCTCAACCCCGACGGTCACTTCGACGACATCGACCGGGCCCGACGCCGCGGCCTGCGCTTGAGCCCGCAGGGACCCGACGGCATGTCACAGCTGAGCGGGTTAATCGATCCCGAGACTCGCGCCTATTTCGAAGCCATCGAAGCGGCGGTGCGGCCCGGCCGTCACCGACCGGAAACCGATCCGGAGCAGCGCGAAAACCGCACCCCGGCCCAGCGCTGCCACGACGCACTCAAACTCGGACTGCAAGCCGCGATCTCCTCCGGCAAGCTCGGTCCGCACCGCGGCCATCCCGTCACCGTGATCGTCACGACCACGCTGGCGGAACTTGACCAGGCCGCCCACGCCGTGGCTGACAAGTCGATCCACATGCCAGCACCCGCACGCACCGGCGGCGGGTCTCGACTGCCGATGCCCGATCTGATCCGCATGGCCGCCAAGGCAATCCACTACCTTGCGGTGTTCGACAACCACACCGAACGTCCGCTCTACCTAGGACGGCAAAGTCGGATCGCCACTGCCGACCAGCGGCTGATCTGCTATGCGCGCGATCGCGGCTGCACTCATCCCAACTGTCTGGAACCGGGCTATCACTGCGAGGTTCATCATTCGCCGGACTGGGCCCATGGCGGTCGAACCGATGCCGACAAGCTGTACTTCGGCTGCGGCTGCCACCACGGCATGGCAAGCCGCGGCGAGCGTCGCACCCAGGTCACGAAGAGTGGTCGGCTCGTTTTTTTTTAATGTTACGGCGAACAGGTTTTTATACACGCCCACCACCCCGA
>NZ_CAXUCH010000280.1:0-5153 GCF_964249325.1 uncultured Mycobacterium sp.
GGCCAGCGGTGTGCCCAGCACCACCGCGTCGGCGCCGCAGGCGATGGCCTTAGCCAGATCGCCGGAGGTATGGATGTCGCCGTCAGCCAGCACGTGCACGTAGCGGCCGCCGGTTTCGTCGAGGTATTCGCGGCGGGCGGCGGCGGCATCTGCGATCGCGGTGGCCATCGGCACGCTGATGCCCAAGACCTCGTCGCTGGTGGTCACTCCCTCGGTGGAGCCGTAGCCGACGATGACCCCGGCAGCTCCGGTGCGCATCAGATGCAGGGCGGTGCGGTGGTCGAGCACACCGCCGGCCACCACCGGCACGTCGAGCTCGGCGATGAAGGTCTTCAGGTTGAGCGGCTCACCATCGCTGGCCACTCGTTCGGCGGAGACGATCGTGCCCTGGATGACGAGCAGGTCGACCCCGGCCGCCACCAACGACGGGGTCAGTGCCTGTGCGTTCTGCGGGCTGACCCGCACCGCGGTGATCACTCCGGCCTCGCGGATGCGGGCCACCGCCGCGCCCAGCAAATCGGGGTCCAGCGGCGCGGCGTGCAGCTGCTGCAGCAGTCGGATAGCCGCCGACGGCTCGGGCTCTTTGGCAGCTGCCTCTACTACCTGGGCGATCTTGGCGTGATAGTCGGCGTGCCGACCGATCAGCCCTTCGCCGTTGAGCACCCCCAGCGCGCCCAGCCGGCCCAGCTCGATGGCGAACTCCGGGGACACCAGCGCGTCGGTGGGGTGGGAGACGACGGGAATATCGAACCGGTAGGCGTCGAGCTGCCAGGCCGTCGAGACGTCTTTCGACGAGCGGGTGCGCCGGGACGGCACGATGTTGACGTCGTCGAGTTCATAGGTGCGACGGGCCGTGCGGCCCATGCCGATCTCGACCATGTCACGCATGTGCGACCAATTCACCGCACGTAGTAGTTCGGCGCTTCGACGGTCATGGTGATGTCGTGCGGGTGGCTCTCTTTGAGACCCGCCGCGGTGATGCGGACGAACTGCGCCTGCTGCAGCTGCTCGATCGTGGTGGCGCCGGTGTAGCCCATGGCAGCGCGCAGCCCGCCGGTGAGCTGATGGATTACCGTCGACAGCGGCCCGCGGAACGGCACTCGGCCTTCGATGCCTTCGGGCACCAGCTTGTCCTCCGAGAGCGCGTCGTCGGCGAAGTAACGGTCTTTGGAGTACGACTTGCCCTCCCCTCCGGAAAGGCCTCTGCCCCGCATCGCGCCCAGCGACCCCATGCCGCGGTAACTCTTGTACTGCTTGCCGTTGACGAAGATCAGCTCGCCGGGAGCTTCCGCGGTGCCCGCCAGCAGCGAACCCAGCATGGCCGTCGACGCGCCCGCGGCCAGCGCCTTGGCGATGTCGCCGGAGTACTGCAACCCCCCATCGGCGATGACCGGCACACCGACCGGGCCGCACACCGCGACGGCCTCCAGAATCGCCGTGATTTGCGGCGCCCCGACACCCGCGACGACCCGAGTGGTGCAAATCGATCCCGGCCCCACACCGACTTTGACCGCGTCGGCGCCGGCTTCGACCAGCGCGGCGGCCGCGGACCGGGTGGCGACGTTGCCGCCGACTACCTCGACCCGGTCGCCGATTTCGGCCTTGAGCTTGCCCACCATCTCAAGCACCAGCCGGTTGTGCGCGTGCGCGGTGTCGACGACCAGTACGTCGACGCCCGCGTCGACCAGCGTCATCGCGCGTGCCCAAGCGTCGTCGCCGACCCCGACGGCGGCTCCGACCAGCAGCCGGCCGTCGCTGTCTTTGGTGGCGTCGGGGTGTTGTTCGGTCTTGACGAAGTCCTTGACAGTGATCAGCCCGGTCAGCCGGCCGCGGCCGTCGACGATCGGCAGCTTCTCGATCTTGTGCCGGCGCAGCAGGCCTAGTGCCGCGTCGGCGGTCACACCCTCCTGGGCGGTGATCAGCGGAGCTTTGGTCATCACCTCGGAGACCGGCTTGGACTGGTCGACCTCGAAGCGCATGTCGCGGTTGGTGATGATCCCGACCAGCGCGCCGGTGTCGTCGACCACCGGCAGCCCGGAGATCCGGAAGCGGGCGCACAGCGCGTCGACTTCGGCCAACGTGTTGTCCGGGCGGCAGGTGACCGGATCGGTGACCATGCCGGCCTCGGAACGCTTGACGGTCTCGACCTGGCCGGCCTGTTCGGCGACGGGCAGGTTGCGGTGCAGCACGCCCATGCCGCCGGCGCGGGCCATCGCGATGGCCATCCGTGCTTCAGTGACCGTATCCATCGCCGAGCTGACCAACGGCACCTTGAGCCGGATCTTCTTGGTGAGCTGGCTAGAGGTATCCGCATTTGCGGGCACCACATCGGAGGCAGCCGGCAACAGCAGCACGTCGTCGAAGGTCAGCCCCAGCATCGCGACTTTGTGGGGGTTGTCACCGCCGGTGGGCACCGAATCTTCCGCCAGGCCACCGACGCGGGCGTAGGGACTGGCGATCAGGTCGGCGCTGCCTTCGTACACGCCATGAGACATCGGTGGGGCCCTCCTTTGCGGAGCGAGAAGCCCATCCTATCGGCTCGACCCGCCGCGGTGACGACGCGCGCCGCACCGCAGTGCGGCAGCTTGCTGCGGCGCGGCGGTTCCGCTGGCGCGATGGTAGCCACGCTGCGTAATGTGGAGGCGTGCGCGACTACCTACCACCGGGTTTGCCGCCCGACCCGTTTGCCGACGACCCCTGCGACCCCTCGGCAGCGCTGGATGCCGTCGAGCCGGGTGAGCCGCTCGATCCGCAGGAGCGGATGGCGGTGGAAGCCGACCTGGCCGACCTCGCGGTATACGAGGCGTTGTTGGCGCACAAGGGAATCCGCGGGCTCGTGGTCTGCTGCGACGAATGCCAGCAGGACCACTACCACGACTGGGACATGTTGCGTGCCAACCTGCTGCAGTTGCTGGTCGACGGCACTGTCCGCCCGCACGAGCCGGCCTACGACCCGGAACCGGACGCCTACGTCACCTGGGACTACTGCCGCGGCTACGCCGACGCCTCGCTCAACGAGGCGACCTCCGACACCGAGGGTTATCACGGGCGCCGCTGAGCGCTCGACGACATCTACTGCGCTCTAAGCGTATCCGGGTGGCTGCTATCCGCCGGCGGCTGGAACCGGCTGCGGAGTAGTTGAGAGCACCGGGCTGCTAGCGACAGCCGACGTGGTCTGCAGCGCCGTCTCGCCGGCTTTGGGCACGCTGGTGCTGGCGGATGGGGCGGCCGACGGTGTCGTGGGTGTGACGCTGACCACTTGCGAAGGTGGTTGCGCCGGCGCGGAATTGGTCGAGGTGGTTCCCGCCGCGGTCTGCTGCAGTGGTGACGACGGTGTGGATGGCGGCGACGTTACGACGGCCGAGGTGCTCGGCGTGGACGGCGCGGCGGGGCCGGTCGTGCTCGCGGTTGTGGTCGCGTCGGTCGGGCTGGTGCTGGTGCCCGAGGTGGCTTGCGGCGGCGACGATTCGATGGCGGACGACGCGCCCGACACAGAGGCCGAGGCGGACGGTGAAACGGCCCCCGTGGTCGGTGACGAGCCGGGTGTCAGGGTCGCGTTGGGATCGCGGGTTGCCACTTTGGCGTTCAGCTGGTTGACCTGATCGATCAGGCCCTGCTTGCGGTTGGAGTCGTTGACGGACTGCACGGTACTGCTGACGGCGGCCAGCTTGTCTTGCGCTTGGTCCCATTGGCCTTGCGCGATCATCTGCTGCACCTTGGCGAGTTCGGTCTTCGCGGCCAATTCGACCGCATCGTCGTGGGCCGACGACGGCTCACCGAACAGCATGGTGTGAACCCCGTACAGCGCGTCGCCAGGATGAGCGGTCCCGACCATGGCGCCAAACCCGCCGAGCGCCAACACCGCCGCGGCCACGGACCCCACCATCGCCAATGCCCGGCGAGTGCGCTGACGAGCAGCCAAGCCGATCTGCAGCGCTGCGGCGGCCTCCTGCTCGGAGACCAGCGCGCTTGCCGGTGGCCATCGCAGATCGTCGCGCCACTCTTCGAGCAGAGCGGCCAGCACCTCATCATCGGGATCGGCGACGTCGACCGATTCTCGGGTGGCCAGCGCGTCGAGGAACCGGTCGGTGCGTGCAATCGCCTGCAGCGACGGCTGATCCGCCGGAGACCGGCCGAAATCCGACGTGAAATCAGACATAGTCACGCCCCGCTGCGACGATTTCCGACTTCAGCCGGGTCAGCGCCCGATGTTGAGCCACCCGAACCGCTCCCGGGGTACTGCCGACGGCGCTGGCGGTTTCCTCGGCGCTCAAACCCACCACGACGCGCATGATGATGATCTCCCGCTGTTTTTCGGGCAGAACGTCGAGCAAGGCGTTCATCCGCGCGACCGATTCCGCCTCGAGAGCTATCTGCTCTGGGCCCGCCTCGGCTGAGTGGGCTTCGGGAAACTCTTCGGCGGGGTAGGACAGGTCGCGGCCGGCGGCGCGATGCGCGTCTGCAACCTTGTGGGCGGCGATGCCGTACACGAAGGCCAGAAACGGACGTCCCTGGTCCCGGTAACGGGGCAGCGCCGTGATGGCGGCCAAACACACCTCCTGAGCCACGTCATCTGCTGAAAGACCGCCCCGCTCCGCGGTACCGATCCGTGCGCGGCAGTATCGAACCACGATCGGCCGGATGGTCTCCAACACCTCGCGAAGCGCGTTCCGATCGCCTGCCACAGCCTCAGCAACGACGGCGTCGAGACGCTCTCCGTCAATTGTCATCGGCCGCGGTCTCTCCAACGTTACGAACCGGACACATCCCGGCCTTGTTGTACAGATTGACGATAACGGCCGATCGGCACTTCAACCGTTAAGGCGCGCACCAGCTTCCGCCGGCGTGGCGCACCCTTTCGGCGCAGCTGTCTCGCAGCTCTTGCAGCTGTTGCGTTGTGTACGTTGCGCTTTCGATGTCGATCAGCAGGCAGGCCAGCGCCCAGCGCAGCGGCACCAAACCCAATCGGGCGGTCGCGTCCAGCGTGTCGTCACCGATTGTGCGGGCCCGGTCGATGTCGCCGGCGCTGCACAGGGCCGCAGCTAACACCGTGTCGCTTTTGGCGCGGTGCCGCGCCCACACGCAGCCGTCACCACCAGCGCCTGCCAACGCGACGGCCGCCTCGGCGTGCCGTACCGCGGTTGCACCGTCCC
>NZ_CAXUCH010000281.1:0-5102 GCF_964249325.1 uncultured Mycobacterium sp.
GTTCTATATGGTGCGCGTGGCCGGGCTCAAACGCCGCGACGAGATGGGCCTGTCGGTGCGCTCGGCGGATGGGTTGACACCGCGCGAACAACTACGTCGCATTGGCGAGCAGACCCAGCAGATTGCCACCAGACACGCGCGTGTGTTCCTTGATTCCGTGCGCCCAGCACTGGCCGAGGAAGGTATCCATGTCGTCACGTGGGCCGATCTCGACGAGGCCGAATGCGATCAACTATCGGCCTACTTTCACGAGCAGGTGTTCCCAGTCCTGACGCCGCTGGCCGTCGATCCCGCGCACCCGTTCCCGTTCGTCAGCGGGTTGAGCCTGAACCTGGCGGTCACTGTGAAACGTCCGGAGGACGGCGGACATCACTTCGCCCGTGTCAAAGTGCCCAACAATGTCGACCGATTCGTCGAACTGGCCCGGCGCAGGGACGCCGACGGTAAGCCGATTGTGCGGTTTTTGCCGATGGAGGAACTGATCGCGGCGTTTCTTCCCGTGCTGTTCCCGGGTTTGGAGATCGTCGAGCATCATGTGTTCCGCATTACCCGCAACGCCGACTTCGAAGTCGAAGAAGACCGCGATGAGGACTTGCTGCAAGCGCTGGAGCGGGAATTGGCGCGCCGCCGGTTCGGATCGCCGGTGCGCCTTGAGGTATCCGACGACATGACCGAAAGCATGCTCGAGTTGCTGCTGCGCGAGCTCGACGTGCATCCCGGCGACGTCATCGAGGTGCCCGGACTGCTTGACCTGTCGTCGCTGTGGCAGGTCTATGACGTGGACCGGCCGGATCTCAAGGACCCACCCTTTGTGCCCGCGACGCCGCCGGCGTTCGCGGAGCGGGAAACGCCCAAAAGCATTTTCGCGACCCTGCGCGAAGGTGATGTTCTGGTGCATCACCCGTATGACTCGTTCTCTACCAGCGTGCAGCGATTCATCGAGCAGGCCGCCGCCGACCCCAATGTGTTGGCGATCAAGCAGACGCTGTACCGCACTTCGGGTGATTCGCCGATTGTCCACGCCCTGATCGAGGCTGCCGAGGCCGGCAAGCAGGTCGTGGCGCTCGTCGAGATCAAGGCGCGATTCGACGAACAAGCCAACATCCGGTGGGCGCGCACACTCGAGCAGGCGGGCGTGCATGTGGTGTACGGGCTTGTGGGTCTGAAGACACACTGCAAGACCGCGCTGGTGGTGCGCCGCGAAGGATCGGTCATCCGACGCTACTGCCACGTCGGCACGGGCAATTACAACAGCAAGACTGCACGGCTTTACGAGGATGTCGGTCTGCTGACAGCGTCGCCCGATATCGGTGCCGACCTAACCGACTTGTTCAACTCGCTCACTGGCTATTCGCGCAAGGAGTCTTACCGCAACCTGCTCGTGGCCCCATACGGGATTCGCACCGGCATCATCGAGCGTGTCGAGCGGGAGGTTGCCGCGCACCGCGAAACCGGTAACGGGTGGATCAGGCTCAAGCTCAATGCCCTGGTTGACGAACAGGTCATCGATGCGCTTTATCGCGCGTCGCAGGCAGGGGTGCGCGTCGAGGTGGTGGTCCGCGGCATCTGCGCGCTGCGGCCAGGCGCCGAGGGCTACTCGGAAAACATCGTCGCGCGCTCTATTCTGGGCCGTTTCCTTGAACACTCGAGGATCTTCCATTTCCGCGCTATCGACGAATTTTGGATCGGCAGCGCTGACATGATGCATCGCAATCTCGATCGACGTGTCGAGGTCTTGGCCCAAGTCACGGATCCCCGGCTGACCGCGGAACTGGACGAGCTATTTGAATCCGCATTGGATCCGGCCACCCGGTGCTGGGAACTCGGGTCGGACGGGCAGTGGACCGCGTCGCCGCAGGACGGGCGGCGGGTGCGCGACCACCAGGTATCGCTCATGGAGCGACACCGCAGTCCCTGACACACCGCATCAGTCATGACCGCCCGTGGTCGCGCGCGGCCCGAATTGACCTGCAGGAGTTGAGGTGTCGACACAACGCTCGTCGGACGGGCGGGGCCCGTCGCGTAAAGCCGTTTGTGCCGCCGGTGCGGTGCTGTGGCGGCCGGGCCACGCGGGGACCGAGATCGCACTGCTCCACCGTCCCCGCTATGACGACTGGTCGCTGCCTAAGGGAAAACTCGATCCCGGTGAGACCGAACCGGTGACCGCGGTGCGGGAAGTCTTCGAAGAAACCGGTCACCGAGCACACCTTGGCCGGCGCATCGCGGCGGTGAGCTACCCGATCGAGCAAGGCGTCAAGAAGGTGCGCTACTGGGCGGCGCGCAGCATCGGCGGAGAATTCAGCCCCAACAGCGAAGTCGACCAACTCGTCTGGCTGCCGGTTTCGGCGGCGATGAAAAAGGCCGCGTACGCACAGGACCGAAAGGTCTTGCGCCGGTTCGCCAAATATCCGGCCGACACCCAAACTGTGCTGATCGTCCGGCACGGCACCGCCGGCAGCAAGTCCCGCTTTTCCGGAGATGACACCAAGCGACCCCTGGACAAGAAGGGTCGTGCGCAGGCCGAGGCGCTTGTCGGGCAGTTATTGGCGTTCGGCGCCACCGATGTGTACGCCGCGGATCGATTGCGATGCCATCAGACGGTCGAACCGCTCGCCGAAGAACTGGGAGTGGTGATCTGCAACGAACCACTGCTGACCGAAGAGGCCTATGCCGATAACCCTAAACGGACTCGACGCCGCGTTCTGCAAATCGCGGCGCTTGGCCGCACACCGGTGATCTGCACCCAAGGCAAGGTAATTCCGGACCTTGTCGCATGGTGGTGTGCTCGCGATGGGGTGCGACCGGATAAGTCCCGCAACCGTAAAGGCAGTACTTGGGTGCTCTCGCTCTCCGATGGTCACCTGATTGCCGCCGACCACATTGGCAGCGCACTGGCGGTAAATGTGCTGAAGTAACAGGCAAGCACCCTTCGGAGGCCAAACCCCCGAAGGGTGCTGCGTCTGTGAGTTGTTAACTGCTTAGCGGCGGCCTCGTCTCGCGGTGGATTTCTTGGCCGGCGCCTTCTTGGCAGTCGACTTCTTGGCCGGCGCCTTGGTCGCTGCCTTGCGCGTCGTGGCCTTCGAGGTCGTCCTCTTGGTGGTCGCCTTGCTGGCGGTCGACTTGGTCGCCTTCTTGGCCGGCGTCCGCTTGGTCGCCGCCTTCTTGGCCGGCGCCTTCTTGGCCGTCGACTTCTTGGCCGGCGCCTTGGTCGCACTCTTGCGAGCCGCCTTGGTGGCCTTCTTGGCCGGTGACTTCTTCGCTGCCTTCTTGGCGCCGCCGGCGCCAACACCACGTTTCACAGCCGGTCCTTCCGCTGGGAGGCGCTGCGCGCCAGAGACAACCGCTTTGAATTGTGCGCCCGGACGGAACGCCGGTACCGACGTTGGCTTGACCCTGACGGTCTCCCCGGTGCGCGGATTGCGGGCTACGCGAGCTGCGCGGCGCCGCTGCTCGAATACGCCGAAGCCGGTAATAGTAACGCTTTCGCCCTTGTGCACTGCGCGCACAATGGTGTCGACGACGTTCTCGACAGCGGCAGTTGCCGATCGGCGATCCGAGCCCATTTTCTCTGTGAGTACGTCGATGAGCTCTGCTTTGTTCATGCAAACCCTCCGAAGTCAGTGGCCCTCTTTGGACCGACTAAAAGACACGGTAAACCCTCACATGGTTGATTTCCAAGAGCCACGCGCAATTTCAGGCGTATCTGGCGAACTTTTTAGGAATCCGCTTGCCGCCCTTGGCCGGTGACGAGGGCTCAAAATGGGCTGCCGATAGGCCCCACGGAGGGGTGAAATTCCGCTCGAATCGACGACTCAGGAGATAGGAACTGTGTGCGGCTTCCAGTCGGGCCGAGCAGCTTCGAAAGACTCGATTTCATCGAGTTTCCGCAGCGTAAGGCCTATATCGTCAAGCCCTTCGAGCAGTCGCCAGGCGGTGTAGTCGTCAATCTTGAACGGCAACACCACCGTTCCGGCGGTGATATTTCGATCTTGAAGATTGACAGTGATTTCCAGCCCTGGGCTGCCCTCGATGAGCTTCCAGAGAAGTTCCACACCATCTTGGGCGACTTCGGCCGCCAAGAGCCCTGCCTTACCCGCGTTGCCCCGGAAAATGTCGCCGAACCGAGACGAGATCACCACCCGGAATCCGTAGTCCATCAGTGCCCACACGGCGTGCTCACGCGATGATCCGGTGCCGAAATCGGGTCCGGCGACCAGTACTGAACCTCTGTCAAACGGGCTGAGATTGAGAACGAACGACGGATCGGTCCGCCAGGCCGCGAACAATCCGTCGGCGAAACCCGTTCGGGTGACCCGCTTCAAATAGACCGCTGGAATGATCTGATCGGTGTCCACATTCGACCGCCGCAGCGGTACGCCGATCCCGGTGTGGGTGCGAAATGCTTCCATGCTCGTCTCCTGTTCCGATACTCAATCCAAATCGGCCGGCGCGGACAGCTTGCCGCGCACGGCGGTAGCGGCGGCCACCGCCGGCGACACCAAATGTGTGCGGCCGCCCTTGCCCTGCCGCCCTTCGAAGTTGCGGTTGGAGGTAGCAGCACAGCGCTCCCCCGGCGCAAGCTGATCGGGGTTCATCCCAAGACACATTGAGCAGCCGGCCTGGCGCCACTCGGCGCCCGCAGCGGTGAAGATTTCGCCGAGCCCTTCGGCTTCGGCCTGCGCGCGCACCCGCATGGAACCGGGGACCACGAGCATCCGCACCCCAGGGGCCACCTTGCGGCCTCGTAATATGTCGGCCACTGCACGCAGGTCTTCGATTCGGCCGTTAGTACATGAGCCGACGAACACCGCATCGACCGAAATGTCGCGCATTTGCGTGCCCGGCCGAAGGTCCATGTACGCCAACGCCTTCTCGGCGGCTTGGCGCTCGCTGTCATCGGTCATCAACTCGGGGTCCGGCACCGCTGCCACCAACGGCACCCCTTGCCCGGGATTGGTTCCCCAAGTGACAAACGGACTCAACGATGCCGCGTCCAGGTGGACCTCGGTGTCGAACTCGGCGCCGGGGTCGGTGCGCAGCTGATTCCAATACGCCACTGCGGCATCCCACTGCGTACTCGTCGGCGCGTGCCGTCGGCCCCG
>NZ_CAXUCH010000282.1:0-3761 GCF_964249325.1 uncultured Mycobacterium sp.
CGTGGACACCGTTTCTGCTGCGGGCATCCCGTGACGCGGTCAGCAACACCGGCAGCGCCTGGCACTACCTGCCCGCCGACGGCGCCGAGCTGACCTTCCCGATGCTGCAGTTCACGTTGCTCGGCGCGCTGTGCATGCTCGGCACGCTGTGGCTGCTGGTCAGGATGCGGACATCGGTGCGGGCGGCCGGGCTGGCGATCGGGGTGCTCGCCGTCTACCTGTGGTCGCTGCTGTCGATGCTGACCACGCTGGCAAAAACCACGCTGCTGTCGTTCCGGCTGCAGCCGACGCTGACCGTGCTGCTGGCCACGGCCGGCACCTTCGGTTTCATCGAGGTCACGCACGCCCTGGTTAGACGTGGGCGCGATCGCGCCTGGGGCCGCAGCGTGGTCCCCGTGGCCACTGCGATCGGGTTGGTCGGCGCGATCGGATTCAGCCAGAACATCCCCGAGGTGCTGCGATCGGATCTCGCAGTCGCCTACACCGACACCGACGGCTACGGCCACCGCGGCGACAGCCGCCCACCCGGTGCCGAGAAGTACTACCCGGCCATCGACGCGGTGATCACCCAGACCACAGGCCAGCCGCGCGACCAAACCGTGGTGCTGACAGCCGACTACAGCTTCCTGTCCTACTACCCCTACTGGGGCTTTCAGGGGCTGACGTCGCACTACGCCAACCCGCTGGCGCAGTTCGACAGGCGCGCCGCTGCCATCAAGAGCTGGTCCAAGCTCAAAAGCGCCGAGCAGTTCATCCACGCGCTCGACACACTGCCCTGGGCGCCGCCCACGGTGTTCTTGATGCGTCGCGGCGCCAACGACACCTACACGCTGCGGCTGGCCGAGGACGTCTACCCCAACCAGCCCAACGTCCGCCGCTACACCGTCGACCTCAAAGCCGCCCTGTTCGCCGACCCCCGGTTCGCCGTCACCAGCGTCGGCCCGTTCGTGCTGGCCATCCGCCAGGAGCCCAGCCGCTGATGGCAACGGAATCGACACAGGTCGGGCCACTACCATCTAGCTCCGTGACCGTCACGGGCGCGAACTACCGGACCACCCGGGAAGACGCAACCACCCGGGTCGGCCGGAGCACCCGAAACTTCCGGGCGGCCCGGCTGGTCGCCGTCGTCGCCGGCCTGCTCGGAGCGGGCCTGGCGATCCTGACCCCGTTCTTGCCGGTCAAACAGACCACCGCCCAGCTGAACTGGCCGCAAAACGGGGTGTTCCACAGCGTCGAGGCGCCGCTGATCGGCTACGTCGCCACGGATCTGAACATCACCGTCCCGTGCCAGGCCGCCGCCGGGCTGGCCGGCAGCAAGACGGTGTTGCTGTCCACGGTGCCCAAGCAAGCGCCCAAGGCCGTCGACCGCGGACTGCTCATCGAACGCGCCAACGACGACCTGGTTGTGGTCGTGCGTAACACCCCGGTGGTGGTGGCGCCGCTCAGCGAGGTCCTCGGCCCGGCCTGCCAGCGGCTGACCTTCACCGCCCACGCCGACAAGGTCACCGGCGAATTCGTCGGGCTACGACAAGGCCCGCACGCCGATCACCCGGGCACACCGCTGCGCGGCGAGCGGGGCGGTTACGACTTCCGGCCGCAAATCGTCGGCGTCTTCACCGACCTGTCCGGGCCGGCGCCGCCGGGCCTGCAGCTGTCGGCGACCATCGACACCCGCTACAGCAGCGCCCCCACGCCGCTCAAGATGGCCGCGATGATCCTCGGGGTGGCGCTGACCTTCACCGCGCTGGTCGCGCTGCACATCCTCGACCGCGCCGACGGGATCAGGCACCGCCGCTTCCTGCCCGCCCGATGGTGGTCGGTCAGCGGCCTGGACGTGCTGGTCACGGCGGTGCTGGTGTGGTGGCAAGTCGTCGGCGCCAACACCGCCGACGACGGCTACATCCTGACCATGGCCCGGGTGTCCGAACACGCCGGCTACATGGCGAACTACTACCGCTGGTTCGGCACCCCGGAGGCGCCGTTCGGCTGGTACTACGACCTGCTGGCGCTGTGGGCGCACGTCACCACGGCCAGCATCTGGATGCGGCTGCCGACCCTGCTGATGGCGCTCACGTGCTGGTGGGTGATCAGCCGGGAAGTGATCCCGAGGCTGGGCCACGCGGTCAAGCAGAGCCGCGCCGCGGCGTGGACGGCGGCGGGCATGTTCCTGGCGTTCTGGCTGCCGCTGAACAACGGGTTGCGGCCCGAGCCGATCATCGCGCTGGGCATCCTGTTGACCTGGTGTTCGGTCGAGCGGGCGGTAGCCACCAGCCGGCTGCTGCCGGTCGCGATCGCCTGCATCCTCGGCGCGCTGACCCTGTTCTCCGGCCCCACCGGGATCGCCTCGATCGGGGCGCTGCTGGTGGCGATCGGGCCGCTGCGCACAATCCTGCACCGCCGTACCAAACAGTTCGGGCTGTTGCCGCTGATGGCTCCGATCCTGGCCGCGGTCACCGTGACGACGATCCTGATCTTCCGGGACCAGACCTTCGCCGGCGAGCTGCAGGCCAACATGCTCAAGCGTGCGGTCGGGCCCAGCTTGAGCTGGTTCGACGAGCACATCCGCTACGAGCGGCTGTTCATGGCCAGCCCGGACGGGTCGGTGGCCCGCCGCTTCGCCGTACTGGCGTTGCTCGTCGCGCTCGCGGTGTCGGTGGCAATGGCGTTGCGCAAGGGCAGAATTCCCGGCACTGCGGCCGGGCCCAGCCGGCGCATCGTCGGCATCACGATCATCTCGTTCATCGCGATGATGTTCACGCCGACCAAGTGGACGCACCACTTCGGGGTGTTCGCCGGGCTGGCCGGTTCGCTGGGCGCGCTGGCCGCTGTCGCGGTGACGGCCACGGCGATGCGCTCGCGACGCAACCGCACCATGTTCGCCGCTCTGGTGCTGTTCGTGATGGCGCTGTCGTTCGCCAGCGTCAACGGCTGGTGGTATGTCTCGAATTTCGGTGTGCCGTGGTCGAATGCGTTCCCGGAGTGGAAGTTCGGCTTCACCACCGCGCTGCTTGGGCTGACGGTGCTGGTGCTGTTGGTGGCGGCGTGGTTCCACTTCGTCAACAACGGCTCCGGCGGTGAACCCCGTTCGCGGTTCGCTCGAATCACCCAGTCCCCGTTGGGTATTGCCGCGTGGCTGCTGGTCTTCTTCGAGGTGACGTCGCTGACGCTGGGGATGACCGAGCAGTACCCGGCCTGGTCGGTGGGCCGCTCCAACCTGCAGGCTCTGACGGGCAGAACCTGCGGGCTGGCCAACGACGTGCTCGTCGAACAAGATCCCAATGCCGGCATGCTGCGCCCGATCGGGATGCCGGTGAAAGACGCGCTCGGCGGGGGCTACGCCGAAGGCTTCGACCCCAACGGCATCCCCGCCGACGTCTCCGCCGACCCGGTGATGGAACGCCCCGGCGACCGCAGTTTCTTGAACGACGACGGGTTGATCACCAGCAGCGAGGCCGGTACCGAAGGCGGTACCACGGCCGCGCCGGGGATCAACGGGTCCCGCGCCCGGCTGCCCTACAACCTGGACCCGGCCCGCACACCGGTGTTCGGCAGCTGGCGATCCGGTGTGCAAGTCCCTGCGGTGCTGCGCTCGGCGTGGTACCGGCTGCCGTCCCGCGACCAGGCCGGGCTGCTGCTGGTGGTTTCGGCGGCCGGCCGGTTCGATCCTGGCGAGGTGAAGCTGGAATGGGCCGACGACAAAGGCGCCGCCGCTGAGAAGCCCGGCGGTACTGTGAATTTCGTCGACGTGGGGGCGGCGCCGG
>NZ_CAXUCH010000282.1:3771-5100 GCF_964249325.1 uncultured Mycobacterium sp.
GCGCCGGCCTGGCGTAACCTGCGGGCGCCGATGTCCGCGCTGCCGCGCAGCGCCACCCAGATTCGGGTGGTGGCCACCGACGACGACCTGGCGCCGCAGCACTGGATCGCGCTGACCCCGCCGCGGATGCCGCGGCTGCGCACGCTGCAAGACGTCGTCGGCTCGCGGGATCCGGTGCTGCTGGACTGGCTGGTCGGCCTGGCGTTCCCGTGCCAGCGGCCGTTCAACCACCGCAACGGCGTCATCGAAGCACCGAAGTGGCGGATCCTTCCCGATCGTTTTGGCGCCGAAGCCAATTCGCCGGTGATGGACAACAACGGTGGCGGCCCGCTAGGGATCACCGAGCTTCTGGTGCGCGCGACCACGCTGCCGAGTTACCTCAAAGACGACTGGTTCCGCGACTGGGGCGCGTTGCAGCAGCTGACGCCCTACTACCCCGACGCAGCGCCGGCCCGCCTGGACCTCGGATCGGCGACGCGCGGCGGCTTATGGAGCCCCGGCCCGCTGCGGCATTAGCCGCCGACCGCCCCGCCGACAGCGCCGATACAGTCGGCGCAAGCGACAACGCATACAGGAGGGTCAATGACGACGCTGCGGTTGCGACGCCGAGCCGGAAGGACACGCGCCCGCAGAGACAACCCGTTGCCGTTCGCGCCGCCGTGGCAGCCGAGGCCCGCCACCTACGGGGTCGGCGTAGAGCACAACGTCGCGGTGGCGATGAGCGACGGGGTTGTTCTGCGCGCCGATATTCATTACCCGACGGTGCCGGAGACCGGGCAGCCCGCCACCGGGCCGTTCCCGGTGCTGCTGTCGGTGACGCCGTACGGCAAGAAGGCACCGCCGCCGGCAGCGCAGATCGGCGGGGGTGCGACACCCTACCTGATCAAGCGCGGCTACATCGAGGTGATGGTCGACGTCCGCGGGACCGGCGTCTCCGGGGGTTCCTTCGAGATGTTCGGACACCGGCAGGCCCAGGACGGGGTGGACCTGGTCAAGTGGGCGTCGGCGCTGCCGAACAGCAACGGCCGCGTCGGCATGTTCGGGGTCTCCTACCTGGCGATCAACCAGCTGTTCACCGCCGCCGCGGTGGGCCCTGATTCGCCGCTGAAGGCGATCTTCCCAGTCATGGCGGCACGCGACTTCTTCCGCGATGCCGCCGCCATGGGCGGGGTGCCGCACCTGCGGACCGTGCGGGCCTACGGCGCCATCTACACGCTGCTGAACGTCCTCAACCCCACGCTCGAATTTTTCGCGCGGGGCCGGCATTCGCGGCCGCGGGCAGGCGGGCTGGCCGCAGTGCGCCAGCGGGGCCGCGACCAACGCCGGTAC
>NZ_CAXUCH010000283.1:0-5073 GCF_964249325.1 uncultured Mycobacterium sp.
CGGTCACGGTCGACGACCCGTGGGGCTACGGCAACTCGCTGGAGTGGGCCACCAGCTGCCCGCCCCCGCGACACAACTTCTACGAGCTGCCACGCATCCGCTCGGAGCGCCCGGCATTCGAGCTGCACTACCCGCACATGGTCGAGCGGCTGCGTGCCGAGGCGCATATCGGCCGTAGCCACGGCCCCGACAGCGGCGACGTCACCAGAGCCGACGACGTAAGCGTTCGCACGTAATGCCTTGTATCGGCGGCAATCTGGGGTGAGCACACCGCCTAAGGTGTCCGTGCTGATCACCGTCACGGGCGTCGACAAGCCAGGTGTGACGTCCGCGCTGTTCGAGGTGCTTTCCGGCCACAAGGTTGAGCTGCTCAACGTCGAACAGGTGGTGATTCGCGGCCGGTTGACGCTGGGCGTACTGGTATCCGCCGCCCTGGAAGCAGCGGAGGGCAAGGCGCTGCGGGAAGAAGTCAAGGCGGCCATTCACGCCAAGGGACTGGACGTCACGATCGAGCGCAGCGACGATCTGCCGGTCATCCGCGAACCGTCGACGCACACTATCGTCGTGCTGGGCCGGCCCATCACCGCCGAGGCTTTCGGCGCGGTGGCACGCGAAGTGGCTGCACTCGGCATCAATATCGACGTCATCCGCGGCGTCTCGGACTACCCCGTCACCGGCCTCGAGCTGCGGGTCTCGGTGCCGCCGGGCGTCGGGGGCCGGCTGCAGGCGGCGCTGACGCAGGTGGCCTTCGAGCAAAGGGTCGACGTCGCCGTCGAAGACTACAGCCTGGAGCGACGCGCCAAACGGTTGATCGTCTTCGACGTCGACTCGACCCTGATCCAGGGGGAAGTCATCGAGATGCTGGCTGCCCGGGTGGGCGCTCAAGACGCGGTTGCGGCGATCACCGAGCAAGCGATGCGCGGGGAACTCGATTTCGCGGCGGCGTTGCAGCAGCGAGTCGCCACCTTGGCGGGCCTGCCCACCGAGGTGCTCGACGAAGTCGCGGAGCAGTTGGAGCTGACGCCCGGCGCGCGCACTACCTTGCGCACGCTGCGGCGGCTGGGCTATCACATCGGCGTGGTCTCGGGTGGCTTCCGGCAGATCATCGAACCGCTCGCACACGAACTGATGCTGGACTTCGTCGCCGCCAACGAACTGGAGATCGTTGACGGCAAACTCACCGGCCGGCTGGTCGGACCGATCATCGACCGGGCGGGAAAAGCCAAGGCTTTGCGCGACTTCGCGCACCAGGCCGGGGTGCCGTTGGAGCAGGCCGTCGCTGTCGGCGACGGCGCCAACGACATCGACATGCTGGCCGCGGCCGGCCTTGGGGTGGCGTTCAACGCCAAGCCCGCGCTGCGCGAGGTCGCCGACGCCTCGCTGAGCTATCCCTACCTCGACACCGTGCTGTTTTTGCTGGGCGTCACCCGCGGTGAGATCGAGGCCGCCGACGCGGTCGACGGTGTGTTGCGGCGCGTCGAGATTCCGCCGGAATAGCGGCGCCGATCGCAAACTCGGCCTCGGCCGAGTGCAGCGGGTCGGCGCCAATGAACGCGGCGACCCGGCAGCCTCGTCGGCGGCGCGGTGCGGCACGATTGTCGGGTGCCCGAAACCGGAAGCCGGAGGTGAAACCCGTGGATTCACAAGAATCCGCGGGTGGAACCAACCAGATTGACGACGCAGTCGACCCTGATCTGCTGATCGACTTCAGACATGTTGCGCTGCGCCGCGGTGGGCGTGTTCTCGTGGGCCCGGTGGACTGGGGGGTCGAGCTCGACGAGCGCTGGGTGATCGTCGGACCCAACGGTGCGGGCAAGACGTCGCTGCTGCGGATCGCTGCCGCAGCCGAGCACCCGTCGTCGGGTGTCGCCTACGTGCTGGGCGAACGGCTGGGCCGGGTGGACATGACCGAGCTGCGTTCCCGCGTGGGATTGAGCTCGTCGTTGCTGGCGCAACGGGTGCCCGGCCAGGAGGTGGTGCGTGATCTCGTTGTCTCGGCGGGCTATGCGGTATTGGGCCGGTGGCGCGAGCGCTACGACGACGTCGACTACAACCGGGCCGTCGACATGCTGGAGAGCCTGGGAGCCGAACACCTGGCCGACCGCACCTACGACACCCTCTCGGAAGGTGAGCGCAAACGCGTGCTGATCGCCCGAGCCTTGATGACCGACCCGGAACTGCTGCTGCTCGACGAGCCGGCTGCCGGACTGGACTTGGGCGGCCGAGAAGAGCTGATGGCGCGGCTGACCGACCTGGCCGCCGACCCAGACGCTCCGGCGCTCGTCCTGGTCACCCACCACGTCGAAGAGATCCCCATCGGCTTCAGTCACTGCATGCTGTTGTCCGAAGGACAGGTCGTCGCGGCCGGCTTGCTGCCCGATGTGCTCACTGCCGAGAACCTGTCCGCGGCCTTCGGCCAGTCGATCGCCGTGGACGTCATCGACGGCCGTTACTTCGCCCGGCGTACCCGCGCCCGCGCAGCCCACCGGAGACGCTTATGACCTCACCAACCGGCGATCAGTTCGTGCCGCTGACACCGCGGCCGGCCGCGACCGTCATGCTGGTCCGCGAGGGTCCAGATAACCCGGGGGGCATTTCCGTCTTTCTGATGCGGCGGCATTCGGCGATGGAATTCGCGGCCGGGGTCATGGTGTTTCCGGGCGGCGGCGTGGACGACCGCGACCGCAATGCCGACATCGCCTGGACCGGGCCGCCACCGAGCTGGTGGGCGCAGCGGTTCGGCATCCAGACCGATCTAGCGGAGGCGCTGGTATGCGCGGCCGCGCGGGAGACCTTCGAGGAATCCGGGGTGCTGTTCGCCGGGCCGGCCGACGACCCGCACGGCATCGTCAGCGACGCCGCGCTATACGGCGAATCACGCTTCGCGATGGCCGACGGGACGCTGTCGTTCGCCGACTTCCTGCGCCGGGAAGACCTGGTCCTGCGCGCCGATTTATTGCGGCCGTGGGCGAATTGGGTGACCCCGGAAGCCGAACGCACCCGCCGCTACGACACCTACTTCTTCGTCGCAGCGCTGCCGGAGGGCCAGCTCGCCGACGGGGAGAACACCGAATCCGACGGCGCCGGCTGGACCACGCCCGAGGCTGCCATCGAGGACTTCGCCGCCGGACGCACTTTCCTGTTGCCGCCGACCTGGACCCAGCTGGACTCGCTGGCCGGTCACACGGTCGCCGAGGTGCTGGCGGTCGAACGCCAGATCGCTCCCGTGCAACCGGATCTGGCGATGAAGGGCGACAACTGGGAAATCGAGTTCTTCAACTCGGATCGCTACAACGAGGCGCGTGGCCGGCGGTGGCCGTGAGCGAGTTCGTCAGCATCTACATGGGCGCGGACCATCCCGGTGTGGCCATTCTGGTGTTGTCGCGGCCGCCCACCAACGCGATGACTCGCCAGGTTTATCGGGAGATCGCGACGGCGGCTGCCGAATTGGCCCAGCGCGACGATGTGGCGGCGGTGATCTTGTTCGGCGGCCACGAGATCTTTTCCGCGGGCGACGACATGCCCGCGCTGCGGGCACTGAGCCCCCGGGAGGCCGAGACCTGGGCGCGGGTGCGCCACGAGGCTATCGAGGCCGTCGCCGCCATACCCAAGCCCACGGTCACTGCAATCACCGGCTACGCGCTGGGCGCCGGCCTCAGCCTGGCCTTCGCCGCTGACTGGCGGGTCAGCGGCGACAACGCCAAGTTCGGCGCCACCGAAATCCTGGCCGGCCTGATTCCCGACGGCGCGGCGATGGCGCGACTGACCCGCACACTCGGGCCTAGCCGCACCAAAGACCTGGTATACAGCGGGCGTTTCTTCGGCGCAGAAGAGGCGTTGATGCTGGGCGTGATTGACGACATGGTGGCACCCGACGACGTCTACGACGCGGCCGCGGCATGGGCCGGCCGGTTCGTCGAAGGTCCGGCACACGCGCTGGCGGCCGCCAAAGCCGGCATCGACGACGTCTTCGAGCTGACCCGCTCCGAACGGCTCGTCGCAGACCGGCGCCGCTACCTGGAGGTGTTCGCCCGAACCTGCCACCGAGACGGTGGCTAGGCGGGGTAGCCCGGCTCCTCCTCATCGCGCTAGCGCTCTGCATCGTCGCCGGGTTAGGCGGGATGGCCCGGCTCCTCCTCATCGCGCTACGCGCTCTGCATCGTCGCTGGGCTAGGCTGGATGCCCCGGCTCCTCCTCATCGCGCTACGCGCTCTGCATCGTCGCCGGGCTAGGCTGGCGTCTCATGACGAGGAGTTCGAAAGTCGCCGGTGAACCGTCGCCCCAGCCGCACGCCACGGCCGAACAAGTAGAGGCGGCCCGCCATGACAGCAAGCTGGCCCAGGTGCTCTACCACGACTGGGAGGCGGAGAACTACGACGAGAAGTGGTCGATTTCCTATGATCAGCGCTGTGTTGACTACGCGCGCCACTGCTTCGACGCGGTCGTGCCAGGGGAGGAGATCCACGTCCTGCCCTACGACAGGGCGCTTGAATTAGGCTGCGGCACAGGGTTTTTCCTGCTCAACCTAATACAGTCCGGGGTTGCGCGGCGCGGTTCGGTCACCGACCTGTCGCCAGGCATGGTCAAGGTCGCCACCCGTAACGGGCGGTCGCTGGGTTTACAGATCGACGGCCGCGTCGCCGACGCCGAAGGCATTCCCTACGACGACAACACATTTGACTTGGTGGTGGGACACGCTGTGCTGCACCACATCCCAGAGGTCGGGCTGTCGTTGCGAGAAGCTATCCGGGTGCTGCGGCCAGGTGGGCGGTTCGTGTTCGCCGGCGAACCCACCACCGTCGGTGACCGTTACGCCCGCACCCTTTCCACGCTGACCTGGCGGATCACCACCAACGTCACCAGGTTGCCCGGCCTGGGCGGCTGGCGGCGTCCGCAAGCCGAACTCGACGAATCGTCACGCGCCGCGGCGCTGGAAGCCCTCGTCGACCTGCACACCTTCACCCCGGCCGAGCTCGAGCGGATGGCCGTCGACGCCGGCGCCGTGCAGGTCCAGACCGCCACCGAGGAGTTCAGCGCCGCGATGCTGGGCTGGCCGCTGCGCACCATCGAGGC
>NZ_CAXUCH010000284.1:0-5049 GCF_964249325.1 uncultured Mycobacterium sp.
CGGGCGGGGTTGGGCGTCGGGGTTGACGGCGCCGCGAGCGCGGAACTGCCCGGTGTGCAGGTTCGGCGACTGCTCGAAGCGGACAACCACATCACCATATGTTTGCCATCCCTGTTCATCGATGTATCCCGCCAAGTGTTTAGCAAAAGTCTCCGCTGTGACATCCGGGTCGGCGCCGAGCGTCTCGTAGTCGTGCGCACCGAGAGTAATGATGTATTCGTTGGGCGCCAAAAGCCGATTGCCCTGAAGCGACCGTACCCCGTCAGCCGCCTCTCGGCGCAACATCGTTTCGACCTCTTCCGGGACGATCGAACCGCCGAACACCCGAGCAAACGCATCCCCTACGGTGGCCTCAAGTTTGCGCTCGATGCGCTGAGCTAGCCCCTTCTGGCTACCCATATCCAGCGCTCGCCTCACTTGTCCTTCTATATTGCTGCTGCGGGGCAGACGACTCCTGCGCGTGTCGCACCAGCTAATCTGCCTATTCAGCTATGGTATCGGGCCGTCGCACCGCTGCGGCACCTCAAGAACTCTGAGAATCCGATCGCTGCAGGTCGGCCGGGGTCCGCAGGCACCGGGCCGACGTTCGGGACCGCGGCCGTCCGGGTCCGGCGATTGGGGAATGGGACTATTACAGTGGTAGTCTCCACCGGTTGTTCGGGCGAGTGGCGGAACGGCAGACGCGCTGGCTTCAGGTGCCAGTGTCCTTCGGGACGTGGGGGTTCAAATCCCCCTTCGCCCACCGAACTTTGATCCAGGCGGGGTTGGTCGACCGGATCAGACCGCCTAGCCGGTAGGCAAGGTCTGCGCCCACTGTTTGATCTCAGGCGTGGCCGGATCGCTGATCTCGTTGAATTCCGGATGTTTGTCGAGCACTCCGGCCACCATCGGGCACACCGCGACGATGCGCTTGCCGTCCTGGCGGGTCGCCTCCAGCGCTTCTTGCACCAGGATGGTCGCCAACCCGCGGCCGCCGAACTCGTCATCGATCTCGGTGTGGTAGAAGATGCGCTGATTATCGCGGTCCGCGACAGCGGCGTGGCCGACGGTTTTGCCCTTGAGGGCGATGGTGTACTTGCCCTGCTCGGCGGTGACCGTGGTCGGTGCGCCGGTCTTATCGGTTGCCATTATCGAGTCCCTTCCAATCCGGCAGCGGGCGCGGCTGATGCGCTTCTGGATGGCTCACCTCGTCACCCCGCGGCCGCCGCGTGATAGGCGCCGATACCGCGACACTACCTGAGCCGCCACCATCGGCCGGGTTTGCTCGAACGTGCCTAACGTCGCCGAGCCGGAACGCCGACCACCGGCGACCGCTTCCCGGGCCTTCGCCAGCTTGTATTCCAGTTTCTCTTGTCCCCCAAGCAGCTTGGCTTCCGGAACGCCGGACACCGTCGAACCGCAACTCGGCGGTGTGTGATGCCCAGCAGCCCAATTTGTCGAGCTTGCGCACTAACTGGAGCCCGGGCGTTGCACCCGGCACCACGAATGCTGAGCCGCCTCCTCCAACACCGGCCATGGAAATTCCTGGCGCCGGTCATAATCGAGGGCGACGGGGCGGATCACCGATCCAGCGAAATCGTGAGTGCGCCGGGCCAAATCGTGTTGCGCTGCTGTCGGTGTTGAGTCGAAGGACATCCATTCGTCCCTGCGTGACTGGCGGTGCCGCCGGGTCGGCCGGTTCAGCGTAACCGCGACTTTCGACCGCGGGGACGTGTCGGCTGGCTCAAACCCGGTTATGCGGCGGACCGAGGGCCGACCCGAGCCGCCGGCAGGTGAAACACCGTGACCGGCGCCGAAACAGCGTCGTGCTGACGCCGGGCGAGCAAGGCGGCGTTTTCCGGCAGCTGCCGCGAGTTGATCTCACCGGCAGCGATGCGGCGCAGGAGGTCGTGAGCGCGCGCGAGCTGATCACGCTTGCGGTACTGCCCACCGGGAAGTTTGACCCCCGCCCACATGCTGCTGGTGGGACCGCCGGGCACCGGTAAGACCACGACCGCCGAGGCGCTGGGAAAGATCTTCGCCGGCTTGGGGATTGTGCGGCACCCCGAGATCATCGAAGTCAAGCGCGCCGACTTTTGTGGTGAGCACATCGGGGCATCAGGCCCGAAGACCAACGAGTTGATCAACCGCTCGCTGGGGCGCATCTTATTTATGGAT
The DNA here is from genome assembly GCF_964249325.1 of uncultured Mycobacterium sp. NCBI lineage: Bacteria > Bacillati > Actinomycetota > Actinomycetes > Mycobacteriales > Mycobacteriaceae > Mycobacterium > uncultured Mycobacterium sp. The sequence continues at coordinate 2,158 of NZ_CAXUCH010000284.1, forward strand.
GAGTTTTACAGCTTGGTGGAGCGCCACCAAGACGGCCGGCCCGACATGATCGGGATGGAAGCGGTCAACCAACTAATGATCGCGCTGGAGGTGCATCGGTTCGATTTCTGCTTCATCGGCGCCGGATACGAGAAGGAAGTCGACGAATTCCTCACGGTCAACCCAGGTTTGGCCGGCCGCTTTAACCGAAAGCTGCGGTTCGAGTCCTACAGTCCCGACGAATTGGTGGAAATCGCGGTCCGCTACGGCGAGCCCCGCGCGACCGTCATCGAGCCCTCCGCCCGCGAAGCCCTCAACGTTGCATGCACGATGCTGCGGGCTTACCTGGGGCCCGACGGCAGGCACGGAATCGACATCATGCAGAACGGGCGTTTTGCGCGAAATGTCATCGAGCGCGCGGAGCGGCTCAGGGATTCCCGGGTTGCCGCCATGCATCGCACCAATAAGGGCTCGGTGACGGTGGAAGATCTGGAGACGGTGCGTACCCAGGACATCGTCGACGCCGTGATGGATGCCTGCGCGGAAAAGCATGTGCCGATAGTGCTTTGACTGCGTTGCAGACCGGAATGTCACCCAGGTGCTGTAGCGCCGAGCTTGAGGAGCGGGCGGGGCGATGATTGTTAGATCAAGCCGTTGCGCGGCAAGCTGACAACGCGCACCAGCAGCTGGCTGCGCAGTACCTTATCCTCACCCGATAGATCTGTAACTTTTTCCGAGCCCGAATCGTCATGAATACATGAGCCAACCGCAGTCAGACCAGGTCACCGAGGCCTGGCGGCACCATCGCCCGTATCTGATCAATCTGGCCTACCAGATGCTCGGTGATGTCGGCGAGGCCGAAGACGTTGCGCAGGAAGCGTTTCTGCGGCTATCCCGCGCCGATCCCGCTCAGATCGACGATGTGCGCGGCTGGCTGACCGTGGTGGCAAGCCGAATCTGCCTGGACCAGCTGCGCTCGGCGCACGCCCGCTACGAACAGCCGGCCGAGATCGACCAGCAGGCATCCGCGGTCAACCAAACCCGGCGACTCGACCCCGCCGATCGGGTCACGCTCGACGACGAGGTGCGCGCTGCACTGTTAGAAGTCCTCCGCCGGCTAAGCCCCGGTGAACGAGTGGCCTTCGTGCTGCACGACGTTTTCCAAATCCCGTTTGACGCGATCGCGGAAACGGTGGGCCGCCCGGTCGGCACCTGCCGTCAGCTGGCGCGGCGGGCGCGCGCGAAGTTCACCCAGGCCGGGCCGAAGTTGACCGAAGTGGCCCCGACCGAGCACGTGCTCGTTACCGAGAAATTCATCACCGCTTGCGCTAACGGCGATCTCCAGGCCTTGGCCGAGGCGCTCGATCCGACGGTGTGGGGAGCGGAAACGCTGCTGGCCGACCCGGCTCCGCCGCAACAGGTCAACCACGGACCGGACGCCGTCGCCACGAGCTTGCTTCGCTATCTGGGCCCGGGCGTGACACTGGTCAGCGGACCCGCCGGGCAGCCTGTGCTGCTGGCCTTTGCCCGGCGACGGCTCTTCGCTGTGTTGGTGCTGACCCTCCGCGACCAGCGGATCACCAAAGTCGAGGCCACCGTCGACCCGTTGGCGCGCATCGCGGCTTTCGACGGCGCAGGCTAACTGCTGGCCGCCGCCATGCCATGATGCCGGCGGAGGTGATTGGCGCATGCGATACGTGTGTGAGGAAACCGTGCACGCCCCGGCCAAACGGGTGTGGCAGCTGCTGGTCGACGTCGAGCGCTGGCCGGGCTGGACCGAGTCGATGCGGGAAATCAAGCGCCTTGACGACGGCCCGCTTGCGGTGGGCAGCCGATCGCGCGTGGTGCAGCCGAAAGGCCGACCCATGGTGTGGACGGTGACCGAACTGGAGCCCATGCGCAATTTCACCTGGGTGGCCAGGCAGCCGGGGCTCACCCTCGAAGCGGTGCATCGCATCGAGGACACCGGAGACCATGTCCGGACGACCCTGGAGTTCAACGGCAGCGGACCGCTCGCGTGGCTGGGGTCGCTGATCGCGCGATCCCGCATCCGTGAATACCTCGGCATGGAAAGCGCCGGACTGAAGCGCGCCGCCGAAACTCCGTGACCGCCCGTCGTCAGGTGACCAGACGGTTGCGCGCACTGTCGGGCCGCGACGCGAAGTATTGAGCGACCGTCGCCGCGATCTCCAGAAATCGGCGTCGCGTTGCCGGAGCCATCTCGCTGCGCACGTCGATGACGCCGCCGGGCCGCAGATGCGGGTCGAACGGCACCTCGACCACTTTTTGGCCACGGTCGGTGAACTGGCGTGCCAGCACCGAGCGGGTGCGTCTATCCGCGTGCCCGTCCGAATCGTTGAGCACCACGACGCTGCGCTGCAGCAGACCGGTGCGGCCGTGCTCAGCCAGCCACTCCATGGTCTGCGCCGCCGCCGATACGCCGTCGGCCCACGGCGAGGACACCACGATCAGCGCGTCCAGGTCGCGCAGCGCCTCCTGGGTGACCGGCGCGTCCATCGTCGAACCGCAATCGATGATGGAAATGGTGAAATGGCGGTCCAGCCGCAACGCGGCTTCCCGGTAGATGGCCGGGTCGAGCACTCGACGCCGGCCCGTGGGCGAATCGCCGGCCAGCACATGCAGGCCAGCCGAATTGGTGCCGACCCGGGCGCGCACATCGGCGAATGACCGCAGGTTCTTGTCCGCGGCGAGCTCCCAATACGAGGTCTGGGTCCGAGGGTCGATTCTGCTGGCAAGCCTGCCGAACGCGGTGTCGGCGTCGACTGCGAGCACCCGGTCCTGCCGGCGCAGCTCGGCGAAGATCGAGCCGACGCTGGCCGCCACAGTCGTTTTCCCGACACCGCCCTTGCCCAGGACGCCCACCTTGTAGTTGCCGCGAAGAACGGACTGGAC
>NZ_CAXUCH010000285.1:0-5018 GCF_964249325.1 uncultured Mycobacterium sp.
CCATGAACCACCGTCGGTGGTGCGGCGCCGGCGCATTGTCGTGGCCGTGGTGTTGGTTTTCGGCGCGGTGGTGCTGGGCCTGTCGATGAAGCGCCACCCGGGCGAGTCGACCTTCTACTGGCTGACGGCGGCGTTGATCGGGCTGTGGGCCGTCGGGGCGTTCGCCTCGGGGCCGCTACATCTGGGCGGCATCTGCTGGCGAGGCCGCAACCAGCGCCCGGTGATCACCGGCGCCACCATCGGGCTGGTGCTCGGGGGCGTGTTCGTGGCGGGTGGGGCAATCGCTCGGGAAATCCCGCCAGTGGCGGAGTTGATCACTCGGGTGCTGCATTTCGCCGACCAGGGTTCATGGCGGCTGGTGCTCGCAATCGCGCTGCTGGGCGCTATCGCCGAGGAGTTGTTCTACCGCGGCGCGCTCTACACGGCGCTGGGCCGCCACCGTCCGGCGCTGATATCCACCGTCTTGTATGTGGCCGCGACCATGGCCAGTCAGAATCTGATACTCGGATTCGCGGCGATCGTGCTGGGCTCCGTGTGCGCCTGGGAGCGCCGCGCGACCGGCGGGGTGCTGGCTCCGATACTGACCCATTTCGTGTGGAGCCTGGTCGTGCTGCTCGCGCTGCCGCCGCTGTTCGGGCTCTAGAGGGTATCGGTGAAGTTCGGAGTACGACGCTGCTGGAAAGCTCTTGCGCCCTCGAGGAAGTCGCGTGATTTCAGTAGCACCGCCTGACCCTGCAATTCGCGGTCGAGCGCGGCGTCGAGCTCGGTGAGCGTGGCCGCGTTGATGGCCTCTTTTGTCATGGCGAACGCGACCGCGGGCCCCCCCACCAACGCCGACACCACTTTGTCCACTTCGGCGTCGAACTGGTCGGCCGGATAGACGGCGCTTACCAGGCCGGCAGCCAGCGCGTCTGCGGCCGGCATCCGCTCAGCCAATAACGCCATGCGCATCGCCCTCGTCCGGCCGATCGCTGCGGCGACCAATTCCGACGCGCCACCATCGGGCATCAGACCCACCTTGGTGAACGCAAGCATGAAAAACGCTGCATCCGAAGCCAATACGAGGTCACACGCCAGCGCCAGGGATACCCCTACACCGGCGGCGGGGCCGTGTACGACGGCGACCACCGGCCGCGGCAGCGCCGTGACCGCCCGCACCGCGCGGTTGGCCTCCGCGATGATCTCGGTGCCGGGCCCGCCGCTGCCGGACACGTCGTCGGCACTCATGCCAGCTCCCGAGCTGAAACCGCGACCCGCTCCGCCGAGGCGCACCACTTTGATCCGCGGATCGGCGCCCGCACATTCCATCGCGTCGGCGATCCCGGCCAGCACCGGCATCGTCACCGAATTGAGGCTCTCAGGGCGATCGATGATCACCGACAACACGCCGTTGGTGAGCGTGACGGACAGGCCGGCGACGGGAGTCAGGGCGTCGATCCGGGACTCGATGGCAGTCATGGGGATCACCTTAAGTGACCGGGATGCCGGTCCTTGGCGGGCGGCTGGGAAGATGCGAGCGGAATCTTTGGTGGCGACCCGCTGCGCCCGGTTTCGCCGCGCTGGCGATCGCCACGGGGTCAAATGGTGGCGACCCGCTGCGCCCGGCTTCGCCGGGCTGGCGATCGCCACGGGGTCAAGGAGGTCGGTAATGGCGGGACCGCTGACGGGGCTGCGGGTGGTGGAGCTGGCCGGTATCGGGCCGGGCCCGCACGCCGCAATGATTCTGGGCGACCTGGGCGCTGACGTCGTGCGCGTCGAGCGGCCCAGCGCCGCCAGCGGACCGGTCCGCGACGCGATGCTGCGCAACCGGCGCTTCGTCACCGCCGACCTCAAGTCCGACGAGGGCCGTGACCTCGTGCTGCGGCTCATCGCCAAGGCCGACGTACTGCTCGAGGGATACCGCCCGGGGGTCACCGAGCGCCTGGGCCTGGGTCCCGACGACTGCGCACGTGTGAACGAGCGGTTGATCTATGCCCGCATGACCGGCTGGGGGCAGACCGGCCCGCGCAGCCAGCAAGCCGGCCACGACATCAACTACATCTCGCTCAACGGCGTGCTGCATTCGATTGGACGCAGAGGCGAGCGGCCGGTTCCGCCGCTGAATCTGGTCGGCGACTTCGGCGGTGGATCGATGTTTCTGCTGGTCGGCATCTTGGCCGCCCTTTGGGAGCGACAGGCCTCCGGCAAGGGCCAGGTCGTCGACGCCGCGATGGTCGACGGTTCGTCGGTGCTGATCCAGATGATGTGGGCCATGCGGGCCATGGGCATGTGGTCCGACGAGCGCGGCACCAACATGCTGGACGGCGGCGCGCCGTACTACGACACCTACGAATGCGCCGACGGCCGCTATGTCGCGGTCGGAGCGATCGAACCGCAGTTCTACGCGGCCATGCTGGCCGGGCTGGGGCTGGACCCTGCCAACCTGCCCGCCCAGGACGACCGCAGCCGCTGGCCGGAACTGCGGGCCACGATTGCCGAGGTCATCGGCTCGAAAGACCGCGACCACTGGGCCAAGGTGTTCGCCGACTCGGACGCGTGCGTGACTCCGGTGCTGGCATTCGGCGAAGTCGAGGCCGAGCCGCACATCACCGCCCGTCACACCTTCTACCCGGCCGATGGCGGACTGCAGCCGGCCCCGGCGCCACGGTTCTCCCGGACAGTGCCCGACCAACCGAGGCCGCCCGGCCCACCGGGGTCTGACACCGAGTCGGTGCTCGCCGACTGGGTATAGTCGCCGACCGACCATGAGGTCGGCACGGGTGGCCGGATGGAAAGGAAAGCTTCGAGTGGAGATCAAAGATGCCGTCGCACTCGTCACCGGTGGTGCATCCGGCCTGGGCTTGGCGACCACGCAGCGGTTCCTCGATGCAGGCGCTCAGGTGGTCGTGCTCGACCTCAAAGGTGAAGAAGTAGTGCGTGAACTCGGCGAGCGGGCACGTTTCGCGCCGGCTGACGTCACCGACGAAGCGGCGGTCACCACCGCCCTCGACCTGGCCGAGACGATGGGTCCGCTGCGCATCGTCGTTAACTGCGCCGGCACCGGAAACGCGATCCGAGTGCTCGGCAAGGACGGCGTCTTCCCGCTAGATGCGTTCCGCAAGGTCGTCGACGTCAACCTGATCGGAACGTTCAATGTGCTGCGTCTCGGTGCCGAACGCATCGCCAAAACCGAGCTGGTGGGCGAGGAGCGCGGCGTCATCATCAACACCGCATCGGTGGCGGCGTTCGACGGCCAGATCGGCCAGGCCGCCTACTCGGCGTCGAAGGGCGGTGTGGTCGGCATGACGTTGCCGATCGCCCGCGACCTGGCCAGCAAGGCCATCCGGGTGGTCACCATCGCGCCCGGTCTCTTCGACACCCCGCTATTGGCCGGTCTGCCGGAGCCGGCCAAGGAGTCGCTCGGTAAGCAGGTGCCGCACCCGAGCCGGCTGGGCAAGCCGGACGAGTACGGGGCACTGGCCGTGCACATCGTGGAAAACCCGATGCTCAACGGCGAGGTGATCCGCCTGGACGGCGCCATCCGCATGGCGCCGCGATAACGCGCCAACGACTGAAAGCAAAACGACTAAATATGGGCGCGGCCATCGCTTGGCGCCCTGGGAGTGCGGGTCAGCTCGCGGTGGGCAGCGGGTGCCAGTCGTCGAGCTGCTCTGAAGTCTCGCCCTCTACCAACATGTCGCCGTGGTAGAGAGCCTCGAAATCAGCTTTGATCACGTCGGCACTCGAGTCGTCGATCCACATGACACTGAGCGTATGGATCACCATTAAGGAATCAGTGAGTCACGGTTCGGAAAACGTTGGCAATATTACCGCCGGGTAGGGTCAAGCCGGGCTCGGCCGTGAACTAGCCGGGCCGTCTAGTCGTGTCTCTCGGGGAGGGGTGCTGAAGGTGTCGTTGACGCCCGTGAGTTACCGCTGATAAGTTACCGCGGATATTGGACGGCGGATGGGCGCGATAAGAGGTCGACGGCCGAAGACGCGATCGATGTCAGCGGTGGAAGGACCCGAAACATGCTGCAGGCTATCGCTCGACTTGCCATCGCCGCGCCGCGCCGAATCATCGGCGTTGCCGCCCTGGTTGTGGTCGGTGCCGCGATCTTCGGCATCCCGGTAACCAAGAGCCTGTCGGCGGGCGGCTTCCAGGACCCGACCTCAGAGTCGGCCCAGGCAATCAAAATGCTGACCGACAAGTTCGGGCAGAGCGACCAAAAGATGCTCATCGAGGTAACTGCCCCTGGAAGCGCCGACAGCCCCCACGCCCGTCGTGCCGGGACCGACATCGTCGCCGCGCTGCAACGCTCACCGTATGTGTTCAACGTGTCGTCGGCGTGGACATCTTCGCAGCAGGCGGCTGCTGACATGGTCACCAAGGACGGCAAGTCGGGACTGATCGTCGCGAACCTCAGGGGTGGGGAAAACAACGCACAGAAATACGCCAAGACACTGGCGGACGAGGTGAAGGGCCTCCCCATTCCAGACGGCGTGACCGTGCGGGCCGGCGGCGTAGCGATGGTCTACGCCCAGATCAACCAGCAGAACGAACGCGACCTGCTCCTCATGGAAACGATCGCCATCCCGCTGAGCTTCGTGGTGCTGGTATGGGTGTTCGGTGGACTGCTGGCGGCCGCGCTGCCGTTGACGCTGGGTGGGTTGGCCATCGTCGGTTCGATGTCGGTGCTGCGGCTGATCTCGTTTACCACCGATGTGTCGACCTACGCGTTGAACCTGAGCACCGCGATGGGCCTGGCGCTTGCGATCGATTACACCTTGCTGGTCATCAGCCGCTACCGCGACGAGCTCGGCGACGGTGCCGCGCCGGACGAGGCGCTGATCCGCACCATGGCCACCGCCGGTCGCACGGTGTTGTTCTCGGCGACCACCGTGGCGTTGTCAATGTCAGTGATGGTGCTGTTCCCGATGTACTTCTTGAAATCCTTCGCCTACGCCGGCATCGCCACTGTGGCATTCGTAGCCGTTTCGGCGATCGTGGTGACGCCGGCCGCGATCGCGCTCTTAGG